>NZ_SGSW01000058.1:0-16529 GCF_004209125.1 Acinetobacter sp. WCHAc060033
CACTGACAACCACACAAACTCATTTGAATGTTCAACTGAATGAAACAGCACTTACAGCACCTTTAGAAAAAATTATGCATCTGGCTAAAGTGAATGTATATCAAGACAATCAATTGATTCAAAGCTTTGATATAGAAGATGAAGTTCATATTGAACAGGCTTCATGGTTTGAGCGTTTACTGGAATGGTTAAGCTCATTTTTTAAATAGTCAATCAACTTCAAATAAAACCAACTAAAACAGTTAGATTTATTGTAATTATGTAACTTGTATTACAAAAAAAACCGAAAATACAAATGAGGATGGCATATTAAACCATCCTCTATTTTTATAACTACTATTAGGTTTTTTCTATGTCAAATCTTCATCATATCGTGATCGTTGGTGGTGGCGCAGGTGGATTGGAGTTGGTCACACAACTCGGTGATACGCTCGGGAAAAGTAAAAAAGCAAAAATTACTTTGGTTGATCAAAAGCTTACTCATATTTGGAAGCCCTTATTGCATGAAATTGCAGCAGGCACAATGAACCCGAGTGATGAAGAAACCAATTATTATGCACATGCGGCAAAACATCATTACGAATTTGTTTTAGGTCGCTTTGAACAACTCAATCGTGAAAACAAAACCATCGTTCTCAGTAAAACACAGTCGGGGAAATACGACTCAAATCAAGACTCAATTGAACTCAGTTATGACACTTTAATTCTTGCTGTCGGCTCGATTTCCAATGACTTCAACACCTCAGGTGTAAAAGAGTTTTGTCATTATCTCGACAGTCGCCAACAAGCTGAAATTTTCCAACAAGATTTACTGCATTTGTATTTAGATGCACAAAATAAAAATATCGACCGTGAATTGCAAATTGCCATTATTGGTGCAGGTGCAACTGGCGTTGAACTTTCTGCGGAATTGGTTCAAGCCAAGCAAAATTTTTATAAATATGGATTAAATAAAATTAATCCAAACAATGTCAAAATCACACTCATTGAAGGCGCAGAGCGAATTTTACCTGCTCTCTCTGATAAAATTGCTGAACATGCAACGCATCAGTTGAAACGTATGAAAATTGATGTCCTTACATCAAAGCATGTTGAAAAAGTCGATGCAGATAAAGTTTATTTCAATGATGGAACTTCTGTCGATGCACAGCTCAAAGTTTGGGCGGCTGGAATTAAAACACCAAAAGTCATTGCGGATTTAAAAGGTTTTGAAAAAGACCGTATGGGACGAATCAAAGTCTTTGCAACTTTACAAACTCAAGCTGATCCAAATATTTTTGCCTTTGGTGACTGTGCACATTGTATTTTAGATGCCCGTGAAGCCCCGCTTGGTCCACGTGCGCAAGTCGCAAGCCAACAAGCAGCATTTCTTGTTGATGCGATGAGTGCTCGCTTAAAAGGTCGCCCGCAACCAATGTTCCAGTTTTCTGACAAAGGCTCGTTGGTTTCGCTCAGTGAAAATAAAGCTGTGGGTGAATTACTTGGACAAGTCAATGTTCAAGGCTTTGTGGCAAAGTCGATGTACGTTTCATTGTATCGTATTCACCAAGCGACCATTTATGGCTATGCCCATGCAGGTTTATTGACGGCTAAAGATTTTGTTACACGAAAAATTGCGCCGAAAATTAAATTGCATTGAAATTTAACATTTCGCCCTTATTAATGATAAAACGCTCAAAATACAGCTGAAAATGCAATTTTTTAGTAATTTTAGTCTACAAAAATTGCATTTCACTTTATGATGTAAGCTTAAAATTTTTCGATTACCGAATGGATCAATAACATGACTGCTATTGCAAATAACAACGTGGTTTCTTTCCACTATACGTTGACTAACGCAGAGGGCGAAACTCTAGACAAATCACAAGGTGAACCACTTGCTTATTTACACGGCGCAGGTAACATCATCCCTGGTTTAGAAAAAGCTTTAGAAGGTAAAACTGTAGGTGACAAATTTACAGTAACGATTCCAGCTGCTGAAGGTTATGGCGAATATAACCCTGACCTTGTTCAAGAAGTTCCTGCGCAAATGTTCCAAGGTGTTGAAAACATCGAAGCGGGCATGCAGTTCCAAGCTCAAACTGATGACGGCGTTCAAATCGTAACAGTTAAAGCAATTGAAGGCGAAAACGTAATCGTTGATGCTAACTTCCCGTTGGCTGGTCAAGACCTTACTTTTGAAGTTGAAATCGTTGAAGTACGCGATGCATCTCCAGAAGAATTAGAACACGGTCATGTACACGGTGCAGGTGGTCATCACCACTAAGATCTGACCGATCTGATCAAAAGGCAAAGTTTTTACTTTGCCTTTTTTATGGATGAAAATATAAGATCAAAGTACGGACGAGTATAAAGAGTAATGATGCAACGACAACTCATTTGGTTTCGCCAAGACTTACGTATCCAAGATCATGCTGCACTTTGGCATGCAACCCAGTCTGGACACACCACTGCCCTCATTATTCTTTCGCCTGAGCAATGGAGAATCCATCATGATGCTCCGATTAAAATCGACTTTTATTTACGTCAAATTGAACAGCTTAAACACAGTCTTGAATCACTCAATATTCCGCTGATCATCAAAATTATTCCTTTATGGAAAGACCTTACCCAAGAGTTTCTCAAACTTTGTCATGATTTAAATATTGAAAATGTACATGCTAATATTGAGTGTGGTCTCAATGAATTGAATCGTGATTTTCAAATCCAAAAAGCTCTCAATCAACATCACAAAGACCTGATTCTGCATCATGATCGCAGCATTTTCCATATCGGTTCGATTCGTAATAAATCCAATCAACCTTATCAAGTGTTTGGTGCATTTAAGAAATATTGTTATGAACAGCTCAGTATTTCAATTCCACACTGCTATCCCGAACCTGAAATTCAACAGCCTATAACCTTAGAAAAATTAGATCATTTAGAAATATCAAATCATTCGAATATTCCGACATTCAGCGATCTTGGTTTTCATGATGATATTAACCATGAAAATGCACATTATCCTGTTGGGGAAAAATATGCGCATGAATTATTAGATCAGTTTATTGAAGATCAAGTCCAACATTATCAAGCTGAACGTGACTTTCCAAATATTCAAGGGACGAGTCAGCTTTCTGCATATTTAAATATCGGGATACTTTCAATTCGCCAATGCTTGAATGCCCTATTCCGTGATCAGCAAGGTTATTTCCATATTGACAATATTGGGCAACAAACGTGGTTAGATGAACTGCTATGGCGAGAGTTTTATCAACATATTTTGTTTGATTTTCCACGTGTTTCAAAGCATTTACCGTTTAAAGAAAGGACTCAAAAACTTCAATGGCGTGATGCACCTGAAGACCTTAAAGCTTGGCAAATGGGACTTACGGGCATTCCGATTGTCGATGCAGGCATGCGCCAGCTTTTACACACGGGATGGATGCATAATCGTGTGCGGATGATTGTTGCGATGTTTCTCACTAAGAATTTACTGATTGATTGGCGTTTAGGCGAACAATGGTTTATGCAACATTTAATTGATGGCGATTTGGCAGCCAATAATGGCGGTTGGCAATGGTGTGCGTCGACAGGTACAGACTCTGTACCCTATTTCCGTATTTTCAATCCTGTTAGCCAATCACAGAGATTTGATGCACAAGGTGATTATATTCGGCAATGGGTTCCTGAGTTGGCACATTTAGATACAAAATCTATTCATGAACCTTATGCGAAACATTTAAATATTGAGCTGGATTATCCAAAACCCATTGTGGATTTGAAACAAAGCCGAATCCGAGCAATTGAAGCTTTTAAGCAAATTTAGATGACTTAAAAGCTTTCAATTCTGCCTCTTTCAACCGACACGTTGATACGTATTTAATTGCTCAGGTATTTGTTTTACTGGTCGTTCGATGGATTCAAAATAGCAGTAATATTTAAATACACTATCTAGTGCAACATAAATGATTTTTTGTTCTGAAACTGACCAAACTTGTGCATGATTTGAACCTGACAAGGTACTGCCACTGAGTTGAAATAAATATAAATCTTGTTCTCTTCGCGGTGCTTTTTCATTTTGGTGT
Source organism: Acinetobacter sp. WCHAc060033 (assembly GCF_004209125.1). Taxonomy (NCBI): domain Bacteria; kingdom Pseudomonadati; phylum Pseudomonadota; class Gammaproteobacteria; order Moraxellales; family Moraxellaceae; genus Acinetobacter; species Acinetobacter sp. WCHAc060033. Next base: position 4,068 of record NZ_SGSW01000058.1, read on the forward strand.
TTATTTATATTTGATAATACACGGTAATTTGTATTAATCAGCCATTTTTCACTGAACCACAATTGTAGCAAGTCACCTAAGCATAATTTTTTTTCAGAAAATGGCCAAACATCGAGATGAGCATGCTCAACTTCTAGGTAATATTGTTCAGGGTTTTTCAGAATAGACAAATAATTGTCTTGATAAAAAGAGAGGTTTTCAAAAATTTGAAAAATCGTAAGCGTATTCATTCGCTGTCTCCTATTTAGCCATTTTAGTGCTGGCAAGTTGGTTAAATCCACACGGTTTAAGCATTGCTTAAACTCACTTTATGAATTTAATCTAACAAGCAAATTTAGCTGTTGCAAGCTTTTCAATTATTTTTTCTGAAAGTTTTCAGTTTTTTGTTCAAATTAAAAGCATATAACCAAAAAATGAAGCCAACATGACAATTAAGGCTTGACCCCTTTTTAAATCTCCTTATAATCGCATTCATATTCTCCAATAGCTCAGTCGGTAGAGCGACGGACTGTTAATCCGCAGGTCCCTGGTTCGAGCCCAGGTTGGAGAGCCAAATACTAAAAAGCCCACTCATTATGAAGTGGGCTTTTTTTATATCAAGATTTTAAGCTGCCTACATGGCAGTGAACCAATGGTTGTACTGGGTGCTAAGGCTTCTAAATTTCTAAGCTGCCTACATGGCAGTGAACGATGGGATGGATTTCGGATGGGATCACCCGCATTTCTAAGCTGCCTACATGGCAGTGAACTACCAACGGCATTACCTTGTGATGTATCCATATTTCTAAGCTGCCTACATGGCAGTGAACCAAACGGCATGGAACTTCTTTAGGTCCTCGACTTTCTAAGCTGCCTACATGGCAGTGAACAGAGATTCCTGCGGGAACGGTTACTGATCGTAATTTCTAAGCTGCCTACATGGCAGTGAACTTGATTTTTAATTTCATCTAGTTTGATTTGATTTTCTAAGCTGCCTACATGGCAGTGAACCTACTAAAATTTGACCCAATGGACATGTTTTATTTCTAAGCTGCCTACATGGCAGTGAACCTACTAAAATTTGACCCAATGGACATGTTTTATTTCTAAGCTGCCTACATGGCAGTGAACACACGTGTATCTGTGGGTGCGGGTTCTTTAATTTTCTAAGCTGCCTACATGGCAGTGAACATTCGCACAGTCAGCGATTATTAAATGACTTATTTCTAAGCTGCCTACATGGCAGTGAACTGCCCGTTTAAATCCCTTAATTTTTCCCAATCTTTCTAAGCTGCCTACATGGCAGTGAACAAGAAGGCGACACACCGATCCAAGAAATTTCATTTCTAAGCTGCCTACATGGCAGTGAACGTGGTGTTGGTGGAGCAGCGGGCGGTGCAGTTTTTCTAAGCTGCCTACATGGCAGTGAACACATATCGTGGCTTCCAAGCAATGCACCACATTTTCTAAGCTGCCTACATGGCAGTGAACTAACCCCGAGCTAATGATTTGGAGAGCCTATATTTCTAAGCTGCCTACATGGCAGTGAACAAACTTGACTTGGAACAATAATAGCTTTTACATTTCTAAGCTGCCTACATGGCAGTGAACCATAAAGACGGGACAGTGGAAATTGCAAAACTTTTCTAAGCTGCCTACATGGCAGTGAACGCATGATGATGTCGAGTGCTGCTTTTTCTTCTTTTCTAAGCTGCCTACATGGCAGTGAACCTGATTCGAGTTATTTAAAGATCAATAATGATTTTCTAAGCTGCCTACATGGCAGTGAACCATGTTTAATAATGAGTTCTTGCTGATCCTTTTTTCTAAGCTGCCTACATGGCAGTGAACGATTGCCATTAGATGTATTTCGAGATGATAACTTTCTAAGCTGCCTACATGGCAGTGAACAAAATCCAATTGTTTATCTAATAAAAGGCTCATTTCTAAGCTGCCTACATGGCAGTGAACTTTTTCTCTGCTGCATCCATCAAAATACGCATTTTCTAAGCTGCCTACATGGCAGTGAACGTCCATTTTTAAGCATACATCCGCTGAATACATTTCTAAGCTGCCTACATGGCAGTGAACGGTTTTTGATCTTCAAAAATGAATTCCTCAATTTTCTAAGCTGCCTACATGGCAGTGAACATACGGATCGACGCGGTGATGCGGGTCAGAAATTTCTAAGCTGCCTACATGGCAGTGAACTCGATACAGACCAACTACTTCCACGCTGCCTATTTCTAAGCTGCCTACATGGCAGTGAACATGTAAATTCAGATAAAAGCAATTGGATTCTATTTCTAAGCTGCCTACATGGCAGTGAACTTCAGCAATAATCTTTTCAATTTCAGACTGAATTTCTAAGCTGCCTACATGGCAGTGAACTCAGCATTTGCCAATTTTCCAGCCAGAGAATTTTTCTAAGCTGCCTACATGGCAGTGAACTTATCGTCGGCAAGGTAAGTTTCGTCAATTTTTTTCTAAGCTGCCTACATGGCAGTGAACACAGCACAGATCAATGAGCTTTTGATTCGATTTTTCTAAGCTGCCTACATGGCAGTGAACTTTTTAACCTGATCTTCAGCAACAATAACATCTTTCTAAGCTGCCTACATGGCAGTGAACGAACAGCGCGAAGCTCTATTAAAAGCTGAAAATTTCTAAGCTGCCTACATGGCAGTGAACCTGGATCTACACTGGTACCGTAATTAGGGTTATTTCTAAGCTGCCTACATGGCAGTGAACTCGTAACGTACTAACTGAGGATTAAGTGAATATTTCTAAGCTGCCTACATGGCAGTGAACATGGTGACATTTATGAATTTATTGTAGGGAATTTTCTAAGCTGCCTACATGGCAGTGAACCGCAATGAAACACGACTTGCCAAGTCGCTATTTTTCTAAGCTGCCTACATGGCAGTGAACAAGAACGAACCGCCAACCTCACTAGGAATAATTTTTCTAAGCTGCCTACATGGCAGTGAACTGAGACTTACAACGAGTTTAGCCATTTTTAACTTTCTAAGCTGCCTACATGGCAGTGAACTGGATTGTTTTAAACGTGCAGAAAAAGTAAGTTTTCTAAGCTGCCTACATGGCAGTGAACTGCAATACTACTACTCATTGATAGAGGTGTTATTTCTAAGCTGCCTACATGGCAGTGAACAAGCAATTCAAGACGAAAAAGATTTTGATAATTTTCTAAGCTGCCTACATGGCAGTGAACTCGTGAAGATGCTGAAGCATTGCTTGATGATTTTTCTAAGCTGCCTACATGGCAGTGAACTCCTGTTAAAGTTGAACCAAAAGTTCATTTTTTTTCTAAGCTGCCTACATGGCAGTGAACTTCGCATGCGCTATAAGAATCTTAGCGAACAATTTCTAAGCTGCCTACATGGCAGTGAACCAGGTGGAGAGCCATTAGGTTTTTATGACAGTTTTCTAAGCTGCCTACATGGCAGTGAACTTCAGCTTGAAGTTGTTGCTCATTGTCTTGATTTTCTAAGCTGCCTACATGGCAGTGAACACTCAAAAAAGTGTGCGTTATGAAAAAGGATTTTTCTAAGCTGCCTACATGGCAGTGAACCATGCTGTAAATGGCATCGTCACTGAACCCATTTTCTAAGCTGCCTACATGGCAGTGAACAGCGCGGATTCAAATTAAGTCTAGCCCCGAAATTTCTAAGCTGCCTACATGGCAGTGAACGGTCAGACAACCAATATTTAGCTTCAAAGTTCTTTCTAAGCTGCCTACATGGCAGTGAACACTGGGCGTAATGAAAGTACAGATTCTGTTGTTTTCTAAGCTGCCTACATGGCAGTGAACCGGGAAAATCAATTGATAAATCCATAACATCATTTCTAAGCTGCCTACATGGCAGTGAACAACGACTGCGTTTTATGTCGTGTCCTAATGTTTTTCTAAGCTGCCTACATGGCAGTGAACAAGATAGAACGAGAAGATGGTACAGTCGGTACTTTCTAAGCTGCCTACATGGCAGTGAACATGGTGGGTCGCAATAGATTAAACAATTAACTTTTCTAAGCTGCCTACATGGCAGTGAACTGCATCTTTACCATTGATATAGATAGTTGAATTTTCTAAGCTGCCTACATGGCAGTGAACATACCATGCTTTTCTGCTTCTGCTAACATAATCTTTCTAAGCTGCCTACATGGCAGTGAACGGGGCTTGGTTTGTTACAATAGTTATAGCAAATTTCTAAGCTGCCTACATGGCAGTGAACGTCGTAATAACAGGAATTCACAGTTTTTCTGTTTTCTAAGCTGCCTACATGGCAGTGAACAAAATGTAATCGTTTCTGCTTATGCAACAAAATTTCTAAGCTGCCTACATGGCAGTGAACAGTAAAATTCTAACCACAAACAAAATAAAAACATAGAGTTATTTCAAAAATATGTAAAATACCCAAGTTTTTTATTAAACTTGCAAGTTATTGATTTATATAAGCTGTTAAAGAGTGCTTAAAATATTGGGGTAAAAACTTGGCTTTGTCAAAACAAAAAAAGGAAGTGTCACCACTTCCCTCTCTTTAAACATTTAAAATATCAAGCAACAGCTTTCATCGGTACGCCACTATGAAAGCGGAATAACTTATCTGGACTTAAAATTAATTCTTTTTCCACTTCACGAATCAACTCAATCCGCTGTTGAATATCCTCTTCAGGATCTTTCAACTTCGCAGTTTTGGCAACATCCAAAGCCAAGGTTAAATAATCTTCATAATGACGAGATTCAGACTTCAACAAATAACGATAATAACGCCCTAACTCTTCATCCACAATCGGTGCTAAAGCATAAAAACGCTCACACGAACGTGCTTCCACAAAAGCACCAATCACTAAAATATCAATCAAAGCTTCAGGTTCATAAGTACGGATTTCCTTACGCAAACCACCTGCATAACGCCCCGCACTTAAACCCTGCCACTCTTGACCGCGTTTGGTCATAAACTCTAAAACTTGCTCATAATGCAACATTTCTTCACGAACAAGTTGCGCCAACTTCACCTGCAAATCGGTAAAAAAACTATAGCGGAACATTAAATTCATCGCAGTTCCAGCTGCTTTCTTTTCACAGTTTGCATGATCTTGCATAAGCAAAGGGAGATTGTTCAATGCCTCATCCAACCATGCTTTTGGCGTTTCACAGCCTAAAAAAGCAATTACAGGTTGCATCAGTTCATCATAATTCAAATTTGACATGATCAATATTCAATAAGGTAAAACAAAAATAACTAACTTTAAAAAACCAACTTACAAAAACAATTAACTTGCTGCTTGAATCGCAACTTTCATATCTTTCACAGCTTGTTCTAAGCCAACAAAGACACTTTCAGCAATAATCGAGTGACCAATATTCAACTCATGAATTTGTGGAATTGCCGCAATTTCTGCAACATTTTTCAGGTTCAAGCCATGCCCTGCATTCACCACTAAACCTTTAGAAGCAGCATATTCAACACTTTTGATAATACGCTCTAATTCATGGTGATGCGTATCTTCATCATAAGCTTCCGCATAAGCACCTGTGTGTAATTCAATCGTTGGTGCACCACATGCAATTGCGGCATCAATTTGGGCAAAATCAGGATCAATAAATAAAGATACATCACAACCAATCGCAGTAAGTGCCTGAGTTGCAGCTTTCACATCTTCAAAATGTCCAACCACATCCAAGCCACCTTCTGTGGTCACTTCTTGGCGCTTTTCAGGAACAAAACATACATGATGTGGCTTGATCTCTTTGGCAAAAGCGACCATTTCATCAGTCACAGCAATTTCCAAATTAATTCTCGTCTTCAACACAGGACGCATACGACGCACATCATCATCTTGAATATGACGACGATCTTCACGTAAATGTAGTGTAATGCCCTCTGCCCCTGCTTGTTCGCAAACCAGTGCGGCTTTCACAGGATCAGGATAAGTTGTACCACGCGCTTGTCTGAGTGTTGCAACGTGATCGATGTTTACACCTAGCAATGCAGCCATAACATTTTCCTAATGAACAATAAATGAAAAACTAAAATGAAATTAACGACTCAATGATTTAGATTGAGCATTTTGAATCCAAAGTTGACGACTTTTCAAAGGTCGATCACCCAGTAACGATGTGATCATCTGTCGATACAGCTTGGCTAATAATTGTAACTGTTCTGGACTAAAATCCATACCCTTTTCATAATTTGCCATACTGAGAATTTGCTGTCCTGGCAATGTCGCGGATGAGCTATGCGCAACGGGAATAAAACCATCAGACAACTGAAATTGATAACGCTGATTTTCAACAATTTCATGCTGATTTGAATCATGCGCATAATCTAAGGGATAACCCAATTCTTCTAATAATGCATGTTCAAACTGACGTAAGATTTGTCTTAAAAATAAATCCGCTTGCGAATGATCAGCTAATTTTTGTAAATGTTGCAAAGTTAAATGATATTGCTCAAAAGTCTCAGGCATTTCCTGCTCTAGCGGACATAAGCGAAGAATAATTTCATTTAAATAAAAACCTGAAAAAAACGCATCACCATAAAAGAAAACAGGTTGATTGAGTATTTCCAGTTTAGAAAAATTTTTAAGCTCAGATTTTCCAGAAGCCGTTAAGGTAATCGGCTGGTATTGCGGTGGGGGTGTTTGACGGAGAATACCATCGACACGCCCATGCTCTTGCGTAAACAAGTGGACGATATGACTACGTTCTCTGTACTTACGATGATGAATTAAATAACCATGTAAAACTTCATTACGCATAAATCAGTGTTTCACTCACACTGAAATGATGATTCATCATAATCAATCTTTTTTCTTATCTTTTTCTTCATCTTCGTCATCACCATCTGGGATGACTGCACCTACGACAGCGGCTGTCCCTTTGACAACCCCTTTCGTAGTTTTATAGGCAACTTTTACAGGAACAGTAACGAGTTTATGTACACAACCTTGAAGCATGAAAATACATGTCACGATAGCAATTACTTTGATCATTACAGTTTTATTCCTTTAAAATTTAGCGATTAAATATCGCTATAACCTAAACTTTTCAGTGCACGTTCATCATCAGACCAACCACCTTTTACTTTCACCCAAAGTGTGAGCATGATCTTTTGTTCGAACATTTTTTCCATGTCGACACGTGCATCCATACCGATTTTTTTCAGCTTAGCACCTTTTTCACCAATTACGATGGCTTTTTGTCCAGGGCGATCAACAAAAATAGTCGCATCGATATAAGTGCACGCTGCTTTAGGACGACCCGTTTTTTCATTAATGGTTGCTTCTTCTGTTTTAAATGATTCAATTTGAACCGTTAAATCATAAGGAAGTTCTTCACCCAACTGACGCATGATTTTCTCACGAATGATTTCACTCGCAAGGAAACGTTCAGAACGGTCTGTTAACTGTTCTAAGGCGTATAGTGGTGGTTGGAATGGAAGATATTTTTCAATGGTATTACGCAAATGATCTAAATTTGCACCACGTAGCGCAGATACAGGAACAATTTCTGCGAAATTCATTAATTTTGCACGTTCTTGAATCAATGGCAAAGCATGGTTTTTATTTTCCAGTGTATCAATTTTATTGATCACAAGAATCACTGGCATATCTGCATTTTTCAGCTTTTCCAATACCAACTCATCGTTTTGAGTCCATTTGTCTGCATCTAAAACAAATAAAACCAAATTTACATCACGCAATGCAGAATGCGCTGCACGGTTCATCATTTTGTTAATGGCACGCACTTCTTTTTTGTGCATCCCTGGGGTATCTACAAATACCGCTTGTGATGTCTCACGGCTGTCGATCCCGACAATTTTATGGCGAGTAGTCTGCGGTTTACGCGAAGTAATCGATAACTTTTGACCCAAGATATGGTTCATCAAAGTCGATTTACCCACGTTTGGGCGACCTACAATTGCCACAAATCCACTTTTATAATCCGCAGGAATTTCTGTCCCTTGCGAACTAAAAAACTGGTTAATTAAGTCATTACCGTTTTCAGACGGCTCGTGATCAGCATCGTTGTGATCGGAATGTGTATTCATGCAGTTTACTGCTCCAATAGCTTTAAAAAATCCGCCGCAACTGCCTGTTCTGCAAAGCGACGGCTCGATCCCTCACCCATCATTTTAGGTAAGCCATCTACGGTACATTCTACTTTAAAATGTTGATTTGGTGCATCACCCTGAATATCTACAACCTCATAAATCGGCAAATGTTTTTTATGAGCTTGTAGATATTCTTGTAGGCGAGACTTCGGATCTTTTAATTGATCCGTTGGTTCAATATTTTCAAGGTAAGGTTCATACCACTTCAGCACGATTGAACGCAATAATGGTAAGTCCTGACTATCGGTATAAATCGCACCAATAATGGATTCAACCGTATCTGCCAATATTGACTCACGATGATGACCGCCAGATTTCAATTCACCTGTACTGAGAATTAAACTTTTACTAAGGTTTAAATCATTGGCAATTTTACCCAAGGCTTCTTGACGCACCAAAGTTGCACGCATACGCGTTAAGCGACCTTCGTTTTCCTGAGGGTATTCATGATAGAGATAATTGGCAATAATCATCCCAAGCAATGAATCGCCTAGAAACTCTAGGCGTTCATAATTGTATTTGTGACTCACCGAGCGGTGTGTCAGCGCGAGCTGTAATAACTCGTATTGTTTAAACTGATAACCAATTCTGCTTTGTAAGCGAGGATCACTTACTTTCAACTGACCTTTTATCAAAACTCTTCTCGAATGTGAGGACTAAGTCAATATTCAGCATGAAAGGCTTTCGCACTTCATATTTCTTAGTCACTTGTAAACCATCTTTTGTTGATACTTTCGCAATATCCTCGAATTTAACATCTCGAATATTATTCATATCAAACTTTTGTCCCATCTTGGAACTAAACTGTGTTGGTGTAATATCATTTGGGCTATTTGATACCAATTCAGCAATTTGCTTATTGATCGCATTATCATCCCAATATAATGGCCATACAGCAACTATGATTTTCAATAGAAATGCTGCAGCAATTATCCCCACTAAAATTCCAATATATGAAGCGCCTTGTTGATTTTTACGCATTTTTTATATCCAACAGGTAAAAGAATAATCCTTAATTCCAATTGAAAATAATGATGTGGAATGATCAATTAGATTGATTCAAACTGTTTCACAACCTTCAATAAGGTATAGACTTTTGAACAATTAAATTTATAAATTTATCAAAAAATCTAAGATGCTTATTATCCTTAAAATTCATGCAACTTACTAGTTGTAATTATTTGTTATCGTGTTTTTTCTTACAAAGTGACGAAAACTGGGGTTTTAGTAGATAAAAATAAAGATCAATAAAAATTGATCTTTATTTTAAACCTGAACGTAGCGCTCTTAGTTAATTGCACCATTACGGCTAAATGATGGAACTTTCAGACCTGGTTCTTTGTGCATCCACACATAGATTGCATGACCTGTTAAGTTTTCTTCAGGTACAAAGCCCCAAAAACGACTGTCCGCACTTTGGTCACGGTTATCACCCATCGCAAAATATTGACCTTTTGGTACGGTCACTTCCCAACTTTGCCCATTGGTTTTGACAAAGCGATCGTTAGCAGTAGCAACATACGGAAGGTCTTGTTTTTTCTGCGCATAGTTAAATGCTGTAACTAGTGTATTTTGACCTTCAAGTAGGCGAACTAAATGCTTATGTTCACCCATTTTTTCATAATAATAAATTGCTGGCGGTAGTAAACCTGTATTTGGATCGACTTCTTTATCTTTTTCACGATCAAATTGAGTAGGCACTTGTTCAACATTTTTACCATTGATGATCAATTGACCATTATTAAATTCAATATGATCACCTGGTAAACCAATAATACGTTTGATATAGCTGATTTTCGGATTTTCAGGATAACGAAAAACGGCAACATCACCACGCTGTGGCTCACCAACATCGATAATCTTAGTATTGGTAATCGGTAAACGAACGCCATATTGGTATTTATTAACCAAAATATAATCACCTGTTTCTAAGGTTGGAACCATAGAGTCAGACGGAATATTAAACGGTTCAAAAAAGAATGAACGCAGAACTAAAACCACTGCAAGCACTGGCCAGAAGTCGTAAGCCCATGAAATGATAAAATTTTCATTCCCCTTACCTTTTGTTGCACGTTGCTTCAAAACAAACTTATCCAGCAACCATAAGCCGAAAAAGATAAGCGTCGCAGGTACGAGAATTAAATTAAAATCAAAATCCATGAGCAATCAGACCTCTAGTTTTTATCTGTCTACTTTTAACACAGCAAGGAACGCTTCTTGTGGAATTTCAACACTTCCCACTTGCTTCATACGTTTCTTACCTTCTTTCTGTTTAGATAACAGTTTCTTCTTACGTGAAACGTCACCACCATAACACTTCGCCAATACGTTTTTACGCATCGCTTTCACTGTAGAACGTGCAATAATCTGTGCACCAATGGCAGCCTGAATTGCCACATCAAACATTTGACGAGGAATCAAGTCTTTCATTTTTTCTACCAATGCAATACCACGATGACGAGCATCTTGACGATGGCAAATCATGGCTAAGGCATCAACCTTATCACCATTAATTAACACGTCCACCTTAACCAAAGATGAAGACTCAAAGCGTACAAAATTGTAATCGAGTGACGCAAAACCGCGCGAACAAGACTTTAATTTATCAAAGAAATCCATCACCACTTCAGCCATTGGGATTTCAAAGGTAATTGACACTTGGTTTGCCATAAATTTCATGTCTTTTTGCACACCACGGCGCTCAACACATAAAGTCATGACATTACCCAAGTAGTCTTGAGGCACGAGAATATGACATTCTGCAATCGGTTCACGTAAATCTTCAACTGTTGAACCATCAGGCATTTTTGACGGGCTGTCGATGTATTTAGTATCGCCATTTTTCATCAATGCTTCATAGATTACGGTCGGTGCAGAGCTGATCAGGTCTAAATCGTACTCACGCTCTAAACGCTCTTGTACGATTTCCATGTGTAGCATTCCTAAGAAGCCACAACGGAAACCAAAACCTAAAGCATCCGAACTTTCAGGTTCAAAAAACAATGCAGAGTCATTAATTTGTAGTTTGTGCAAAGCTTCACGGAACGGTTCAAAATCACTAGCATCGATCGGGAATAAGCCTGCGTAAACTTGAGGTTTAACCTTTTTAAAACCAGGTAAAGTAGCAACTTCTGGAGTTGTTGCTAGGGTAATCGTATCCCCGACTGGCGCACCAAAGATGTCTTTGATTCCAGCAATCACAAAGCCAACTTCACCAGCTTCCAAAATACCTGTTTCAGTGTGTTTTGGATTAAAAATACCGACAGAAGTAATGATGTGCGTTTGACCTGTTGATTTCATCAACATCTTGTCGCCTTTTTTCACGCGACCTTGTTTCACACGTACCAAAGACACAACGCCTAAGTAGTTATCGAACCAGGAGTCAACGATCAACGCTTGTAATGGTGCATCACGATCACCTTCTGGTGCAGGAATCACATTGACCAATGTTTCTAAAACACCTTCAATACCTAAACCCGTTTTCGCAGAACAAGTCGGTGCTTCAGTTGCTTCAATTCCGATGATGTCTTCAATCTCTTGAATCACACGCTCAGGCTCTGCCTGTGGTAAATCAATTTTATTTAAAACTGGAAGAACTTCTAAACCTTGCTCTATCGCGGTATAGCAGTTTGCAACAGACTGTGCTTCTACACCTTGTGCAGCATCCACGACCAATAATGCACCTTCACACGCCGCTAAAGAACGTGACACTTCATACGAAAAGTCCACGTGTCCTGGGGTGTCAATGAAGTTCAATTGATACTCTTGACCATTTGGATGTGTATAATACAAAGTCACAGACGTGGCTTTAATAGTAATCCCACGTTCACGTTCTAACTCCATAGAGTCAAGAACTTGCGCTTGCATTTCACGATCTTGCAAACCGCCACAGGTTTGAATAAAACGGTCAGCAAGTGTCGACTTTCCGTGGTCAATATGCGCGATGATCGAGAAGTTTCGGATATTTTTAATATCAACAGATTTTTTAGCTTGCGCCATGGGCTACCTTGAACAATGAATAGCGCTATGTATGAAAATTACAACTACATAGCAAAAGCGTTTATGAAATTGGCACGGATTATAGCAGAATGGCGTTATAGGAAAAGGATTATATTGTGCTGAATATTGAAAGAATTTAAGACTGATTCAGCTCGGAAAAAATAATACGCGCTATTCAAAATCTAGTTTAAAAATCTGTCGGGCACTAATCTCTAAATTTAAACGAATTTGTTCAGCGACTTTTGATTCAACTTGATGAAATCCATGTTTTAAAAGTAGTTGCTGAGAACGATGATTGGCCTCATAAACTTCTGCAATGACAAAACTGATTTTCTTTTCAAATAAT
>NZ_SGSW01000059.1:0-16350 GCF_004209125.1 Acinetobacter sp. WCHAc060033
TTTTTTCGTATCATTAGTCGTGAGATTATCAATAATTTCAGCACGTTTGATGTAGTTTTCTTCGACCCAAGCTTGGCTTGCAAAAATCAGTGACTCATCTAATGTGATCTCAACAACACTGCCGTCACGAATATCTTGAGTGAATTTAAGACGATATTCCGATACGCCAGAAGAGTCAGCTACTTTTTCAAATGGGGCATGGGAACCATGAGAAATCAGCTTCCCATCCGCAATGATGCCCATTTCACGAACCCAAAACCCACCTACATCAGATGGAATAATTGTTTCTATTACAATCCAGTTTGCAATCGTTTCGTGTCGTTCATACTTAGTCACTGCTTGACGATGAACTTCTTTAACTAAAGTTGAACGTGACTTGGATGGAGTTGGTACAGATCCATTGCCATCCCCGAATGCCACATGTGTAATATTGAGTTTTGTGTTTGATGCGATTGCTTTAGCAATTTCAGCATCACCGACTGTTGTGGTAACGTTGTAATATTCAGCCATTTTTAATTTCTCGGAAGGCTTGTGAATGTCAAAGCAGTTTGATGAACAAGCGTATTTTTCGTTGTTAGAATCGGGTTTGATGTGATTGTTAAATTTGCAAGATGTCGTGATGCTGCTTTTGCATCTGATACAAGTCGTCTGACTTCGTAATACACTTCTGCTGTAAGACTTTTGCCGATCAGATCAAGTTCTAAATTGAACGTGCCTGGGGTTAAATTTGGTGTAGCTTTGAACCATTCGATCAGATTGACTTCATAGCCGAAAGGCTCTAAAGCTTTTCGAATCGCAGCTGCTGTACCTTTTAACTTGTGCTGTTCTTTTGATTGTTTAATGACTTTACGCTTCAAACCTTCTTGCCAATTATCATCCCAATAATCAACACTTTTCTGCCAAGCAATAAATGGTAGGAACTGAGTTGGGACATTATCCAAATCTTTGATGACTCGGATCGAGGGTAGATTGAATGCATCTTTATTGATTTCTGCAATGTTGCGTTCTAGCAATGTTGAATTCGGCGGTAATAGTGTTCTCACTCTGTACCCCCAATCGTAATATCAATATTGGTGCAGTGAGGGTGGTGCCATGTGTCAATTTCAATATCCGCAACGGGTTGATCGATCACAACACGACTGATGCCGTCTACATGCAGTGCAGCATAGATTGCAGACAGACGAATGCTTGAGCCATTTTTTTTAGCTTTTTCTACATATGCATTGAGTCGAATATTTGCAGCTTCAAGCATGAGCGAGTCTTCTGCATTTTTGCCCATGAACAGTCGCCCAGCAATTTGAAATGGCTTGGCCACACTTGTTTTTACAGTCGGTCTGTCACAAACAGGGCGTACAGATTCGGGATCCAATGCATTTTGTACGATCTGAACCAATTCTTCTGATGCTTCTCCGTTTACGCTATCAGCTTGAATAATCACAATGTCGAGTAAATACGGATTTAATTCATCTGATTTAATTTTAATGCCATCCACCCGACCATCTGCTGATAGCACAAAATAGCGATAAGCATTAGCTGATCCTGCTGTGTTCATACCATCGAATGATAGAATACATCTTTCGCGCAAACGCTCATCTGATTCATAGACAGCCTCAACAGGTGGAATCACATCATTATCAGCTGGAGTTACAAGTAAACGTAACAAACCATATTCCGTTAACGCTAAGTGATCCAAGTCAGATTTTTCAGCATATGCAAGCAATAATGATCGAGCATCCGAATTACACTTAGCTTGATAAAGCATTTCAAGATAGGCATTTTCTTGTAATAACTTTACAATTGGTTCTGACTCACGCAGAAGTAATTGTCTAATTTCATTATGTTTTTCAGAATCATACAAGCTAATAAAACTTTCTTTACGTTGAGCAAAAATAGCTTCATAACTCAACTCTGTAATAAAGCTTGGTAGTGATAACTGCGAAAAGTCAATTGTACTCATTTGCTCACCACAATCCCGTCAAGTTGCACAGCCTTACCATCAACAACATATTTACCTGTTATTCTTAGCGTGATTTGACCAGCAACTGCACTTGTAACATTCACAGCACTCACAATTAAACGATTTTCCCACTTCATTAATGCTTCAGCAGTAGCAGCAATAATATCAATCACAGTGCTTCGATTTGTTGGAGCATCAATCAATTCGAATAATCTTGAACCATAATCACGGCGCATTACACGCGAACCAATTGGTGTATTTAATATATCTGCGATTGACTGCTGTAGATGATCCAAACCAGTTAATTCACGACCTGTTTTTGAGTCCATCACACAACACCCCCTGTATTACCACCACCCGTCTGCACACCACTATGTTTGTGATTATCACCAATATTTTTTCCATTATGGGTCAGTGTTCCACCACTCAACTCAACATTTCCTTTTAATGTTACAGACCCACCACCAGCACCCATACTGAGTGATTTTGCGACTGTTAAATTTCCTGAGCAAATTGTTTTTGGTGCATCAAGCGTAATACTCGAATCTGCTTTAATTGTTGCAGTGTCGCACTTAATAAGAACATGGCCACTTGAAGCAGAAGCGTCCACAACGAGTGTATGACTTGATTTGTCGTATTCAATCACTGTGCCATCTTCATAAATTTTTGTTGGATTTTCAGTTGTGCCAGCATTAGGGAATGTATTTTGAGATATTGAAAATGCAATAACACCTTGTGATAAATCGCCCGATGGAGACAAAACAAGAACCTGCTCATCTTTTGAATAACCTCCATTCCACGTGCGATCATTGCCCGCACGTGACTTTGACCATTCAAGATCTGCTACAACTTCACCATCAAAATCAACTGTTGCCGTACCTGCACCAAGATCAACGCTTTGGATGCGTCCAATTTTGATTAAATTTGCAAGAATTCGATCCATTTGCCCCAAGCCGTAACTCACAATACCTCCCGATAACTACTCACATGTTCAGACCCAATTTCAGGAGCATAGCTGTAATATGCTATTGGTATCACACCATCAGACTTCCAAATGTTTTCACCAACTAACACTGGAATTTCAAAATCAACACGCCAGACATCATACCGATCAAGCTCTGGATAAAATGCGTCTTCAGTAACAGTGGAAAGTGTTAATGCACCTGTCTTTAATTTGTGAAATCGCTTATTTTTAAATAAATATTGTGCAAGCTTTAGTGCTAAACCTCGAGCTTTAACTTTAATATCAATCGGACTTGATAATCCTTTTTCCATTGCATTAATTACAATGCGCGCTTCAAATCGAGCAATTAAAGGCAATTGCTCAGTGCCAGCATCATTCACTAAATCAACATCAAAATCAGGCAACTCAAGAAGTAATGCAGGCAACTCCTCAACTTTTAATGATTTTCGATTACTTTCACTTCGATAAAACTCAATCAGTTTAAAGTCATCTTTAAATACATCAGTCAGATTCTTAACAATATTGTTGTGTAAATCAGCAATATTGATCCCGTCTATCGCATCTGCCATTTCAACTCATGCTCCAAAACTTTAAAAAACTGTTCCTGATAACCGTAGGAAAAAGCTTGCCCACTTAAATACGTTTCTGCTTTTTCTTTAATCTCGATAACTTGTTTCTCAAGTGGTAAACGCCCCTTCCCCACTCTCTTAAAAACTTGTCCTTTGGCAATGAAAGCGCCATCTAACTTATACTTACCTGCTGTTACACCACGCTTGGTTTCACGCGCATTTAAGTGAATGAGAGAAATATCGTTGAGCCCATACCACAAATTTAGCGACCAACCAGTGTTGGTTTTCTTAATTGTGGTTTTCCGCATTCTTCTACGCACAATCTTCTGCATCACTTGCAGTTCAGCACTCAAACCCTTTGCTGTTCGCGTTTGCACCCATTTCGCCATTTTATTTAATGTTCTACTGAGCACAGCATTGAATTGTTTTTCTGTAGGCTCAAGTTCAGCAACAATGGCATCAATTCCCTGCGCTCTAATGTCAAGTGAAATCATTCATTTCTTTCTAGCTTAAGGATTGAAATACCAGTTCCGTCTTGCTGCGGATAAGTCATAATATGAAATTCACGACCATCTGAAAGCAACAAAAGATCACCGCGACTTACGTTTTCCACATCTATTGATTTACAAGTGAAACGAGGTTGAGCGTCATCAACTTCATACTCACCAAGTTGAGCATTCAAATAAGGTTCGTCAAAGACTCCTATGACCGATTTTTTACTACCATCACCAAGCTGTAAAACAGCTTTTATTGCAAAACCGCCCGTAGAATCAGTCTGAAAAAATACTTCTAAATTTTCCCAACTTGGTGATGTCATTATTAAGCCTCTAAAGCCTCATTAACTTCAGTAATTTTTTCAATAAGCTGGGCGACAGTGAGTGATTCAGGATTTTCAACACCATACTCAATCGCAAGCTCAATTAACTGAGGTTTCTTTAACTTAGCTAAATCAATTTCATGCTCATCATCTTCACCACCTTCAACCATTGTGCCCCGCCCACGGCGTAGAAGATCTTGTGCTAACTCGTGAGAAACTTCGAATTCATCACCTTTTTTACGAATTTCACCACCAATAACAACAGCAGAGGTTAAAGCGATCAAAACAGTTTTTTTCATAATAATTTACTCACAATAATGGAATAGACTGCCACCAAAGTGGCATGTTTATTAAACGGTTTTCTTTCCGTAGCAGATGGATTCAGTATTGCGCAAAACAAAGTCAACATCTTGGAAACCTACGATGCGTAAACTACCTTTTGAACTTAATGAATATGGGTCAACTGTGATATCCAAGCCACCCCACATTGCGATAATAAAATCAGCAAAGTTACCAAAGAAAATTTCACCAGTGTCAATTTGGTTGGTTACCTCTGTACGATAACCATTTACCGTATTACCAGGCTCCCAAATCGTACTCTCAGTACCTGATCCAAACTTGGCAGCAGTTTTAAAATGCCCGCGCATTGCAGCATTAAATACATAAGACATACGATCAACATCTGCATTGTCTGATGCAATTTGAGATTCCATTTCAACAACTTCAGCAAAAGTAGGGTCTACTGCTGCAAAGCTCACCGCATTAACACCTGAGATGTTCTTTAAACCTAATGGCTGGTTGCTTGTGCCTGTGCCGTAATATGCAGCTTTGTCAATTTTCAACGCAATAGCACGGTTTAAATCACTCCAAACCAATTGCTCCGCAGAGGGTGAGCTTTGCTGCATAAGTTTTCGACTGATTTCAACACGACCACCTACAGTTTTTGGGCTTAATTTTAATTGCCCTGTTGCAGGACTCGACCCTGTAACTTCTTCTTCTTCGCCAAGCCAATATGCATCTGCACCACCTGTTTGTTTCGGAATTTCAGCATCACCAACCAAGCCAGGCATTAAAAACCCAAGATTCATAATGGTCGAACGATTACGGAGCATTTCAATAAACATATCTGCACGATGATCGGTACCAACCAATGTTGCCCCATTTTGAGATGTGCCGACTTCAAATACACGACTCAACACATCAGCAGGTACTAAAATCCCCTGTGCTGAGCGACCGTAGGCTTGTTGTGCAGCTTCTGAGCACTCCAACTCAAATGCAGCAGCTTCACGATCTGCCAAAGTTGCATTTGGCAATAATGCACGTACTGCTCGCATAAGACTAAATGAGCGCGCTTCATCGCCCGTCAAACCAATATTTGCATCATTGGCTTTTGGTTTTTCAGTAATTGGCTTACCTTGACTGTTATGCATACGCTCTAAGATTGCGTTTTGTAATTCTGCTGGTGATTTATCTTCATCAATGTACTGTCGCACTAAATCACTTGCACCAAAACGCTCACCCAATTGCATTAATTCGCTAACACGCTTACGTTCTGTTTCAGCACCACGTTCTGCAGTATCACCAACCGCACGCACTAGCTCAATATCGCCAAAACGCTCACCACTTTCATTGATACGCTGACGAAGTTGGTTACCATCTTTGTCTGTGAAATAATCCCATTTCATAATTTGTTTTCTCTGCTGATGCGGAAATTGAATTTTCGTGATTTTTTCATTTTCCGAATTTGGTTCACTGTTTTCATTATTCACAATTGCCGAACGCCCTACACCCACGTTCGTGTCAGCAGGAATTGACACAAGTGAAATTTCATACGGCTGCCATTCCGTAATCAAATAAACATCATCATGTTCACGCTGTTCTTTCAGAATCGCTTTTTTAATCGTGTACCCAACGCTAATATTGGTGCGAATCAAGTCATCAATATCTTGTAATATTTCCTCACCACGAGCAGATTTACTCAAGCGAACCAACGCCCGACCTTTGCGCTGAGAGTTATCTAACCACGAGTTTTCAACCACGCCCACTTGATCTCGTGGATTGTGATCCATTAAAAATGGTGCGCGTGTATTTAAGCGTGAAAAATCAATAGCCCCATTGCTATGATCTAAAATTTCCACACCGAACCAACGACCCACTTCTGTTTCGCTGGAAAAAGAAAGTTCAACCGTTCGCTTTTCCATGTCGACTTTAAAATCATCAACAATATAGTTACGAACTAATTTATCTTTATTAAAATCAGGCAAAGGCTTTGTTTGTGATGTATCACGTGTGAATACCATTCCAGCTAAGGCTGCTGCCAAATTGATTTTTGAAAATTTCATTACATGCCCTCTTTTGGTCGACCAACTGCGCCTACTTGCTTACGCCCCATACTTGACAACACCATTTCTTCTGCTGTTTCTTTGCTAATATCTTGTGCCACCAACTCATCAATCATGGCTCGTGTATCACGCGCAATTTCAGCCCATACAGTCTGTGGATCCTTTCCTTGTTCTCGGATAATTGCCCCTGCTGAGGTCAACATATTATTTTTTGATTTTTCTGCTGCAACAACATCGGCAGATGGGTCAATCCAAGACCAACGCCGCGGCTGCCAAGCAACTTGTGTATAACGCTCAATATCAACCGCTTTAAGAGCTACATTTCCTTTTTTAATCAAACCTTTAAGTAATGCGTATTCCAGCCATGCGTAATAGACAGGTTCAACCAAAGCTTCAATCAACCACTGCTGAAGTTCCTTCCAGTGTTCGCGCTCATCCAATGTACCTTGACGGATACTTGAAAAGTTCACACCCTCAAGGTCTGATGCCAAGTTGTTATAAAGCACCCCCATACCTGCCGACATAGAGCGCAGCATAGCTTTATGAAAAGGAAGAAATTCACCAGTTGGGTAATTTGGCGACCACTCTTTAAGCTCAGCCCCTTCTGGCAACATCGTAAACTCACCCGCTTGTGATTCAATTTGAATTTCATCATCATCTTCAAACTTGGGGCCAAAACCATCTTTCCATTGAATAAAGCCCATTTTGTTTGCAGATACACGAGCATTCACAATTGCAGAATCTTCAAATTCAGAGAGTTGCTTCATGCGAAATAAACTTGTGGCAGTCCACGGCATACCACGTTTTTGCCCAACAATTTCCTCTAAGTAACCGTGAATAACCTGGTCTGCTGGTACTCGAATATAATTACCTGTGCCAAAGCGATATTGTTTTTCTTCTTCTGAGTCACTATCAAAGTAATATGCAATTGGACGGCCATATTGATTAAATTCAATGCCTTGACGTATAAAGCGTCCACTTGATAATTTTGCACTATACATAACAGGGCAACGCTGAGCATCCAGCATCTGCAAAGCAAAGCCATAGTCACCAGCTTCCGCACCACGAATAATTCTTACAAAAAACTCACCATCTTTTGCTGCTGAAACAACACAAGAACGCTGAATGGATCGCCAAGACTTTTTAGTTTGAATATCACAGTGTTCTCTTTTACCCCAAGTCAACCACTCCTGCTCAATAGCATCACAAATTTTATTGTCTAATTTTCCTTGGGTATTGCGAATTTGCGCTTGAAGCATCACTCCTTGAGGACCTACAATATTTTGATGGGCTAAGCGTATGTAATTACGACCATAATCATTGTTTGCGCACTGTTCACGACTGCGCGCAACTAACGTGCGCTGATATCGCTCCACAATTAAATCAGCTGTAATTGGGGTTGATGGCCAAGCTGAAGTTAAACGATCACTAACACCTGCTTTAAACCACCGCACTGCATTGCGAAAAACTCGACCACTTTTTTTTACTATAGATTCATCTTGAGTAATCTGTGTGATATCAGGAACTTCTGGTATTTGACGTTTTAAAGCATTAAACATAAGTATCTACCCAAGTTTGACTCTTAAAACACGACCAAAAAGATTTCTCCCAGTGGCCTGAGCTTGTTCACGAGCAACCTCAGCACGATATTGATTGCGCAACTTAATCAATGTCTCCATTGGAGTACGGTACAGCTCTCTGTTATTTAGTCTGTAACGCTCTTGATCTAGGCTTGCACGTCCCTCAATCACAGCCTCTAAAGCATCCAAGGTTTTTCGAGCATGACTTCTGAAATCACAACCTGAGGGCAAAGCTGATAAATCTGCTGTAATTTCTACAGCACCTGCCTCCAATTCATCAACTTCACCAGATTCCATATGAACCGCACGAAGTGAGTAACCATAATGCCCAGCTTTATATTCTTTTGTGACCAAAGCGGAAATATTAAAAATATGCATATTCCCACTTGGCACTGACTGCATATCAATTGCGTGGACACCACGTAAATATGCACATATTGACCAATTTGTAGCGGGGTAAGCAGTCAAATTCAAATCGAATTTAAATGTAGTTCCAGCCTTGATTTGATTTGGGAATTGCTGACCACTCATGTTTTAACCAAAATGCATTTTTCTTGGCTTAATCTTCTTTTTTAAAGTGTTTTTTTTCATTATGCACAATTGTGAAAAAAGCACCCTAGGGTGCTTTGTGTAATCTATTTGATACATTTAATTAAGAACAAGCACCTGCTTGCTGAGCACCATAAGATGCTTGTTTTTTGGTGTACTTATCACCTGCATCTGCTGAAAGTTGCTCGATCAAACCATTGCAAGAAAACCCACTAATACTAAGATATTGGTTTGCTGATCGAACTGCTTGTTCATTCCAGTCGATACTTAAGCTATCTACAGCAGCTGTAGCATCAGCTTTACTATACCCATCCCCATATTCTGAAGATAGTTGATCAATCAACCCTTTTCGTGAAAAACCAGCCACACTCAAATATTGGTTTGCTGATCTAACGGCATTCAGTTGTGGGCGAGTTAAACTTGGAGTCGATTCAATATTTTTTTGCTCAGCAGGAGGCGTATCAATCACAGGAGGCTCAATCTTGACAGTTTGGTTTGATACTAGCTCCTCAGCCTGCTTCTTTTCTTCAGCTTGTTTTTCATTATCAATTCGAGCTTGTTCTTTAACTTTGTTTTCTGCCTCAATTCGAGCTTGTTCTTTTTCTGCAGCTTGTTTTTGCTGTGCGGCCTTATTCTCTGCATCAATTCGTGCACGAGTTTCATCAGACATAGTTACACCAAAAACAATTAAAGAAACAATTATTGCTGCAGTGAATATAAAAAATGCTTTTGGTCTTGTTTGGATTTTAAAGATACCTGGTTTAATTAATGCAATAATTAAACATACAAAAAATATAAGACTTAAAAATGCAAATAGTCCATTAATAAAATCCATTTCTACCCCATTATTTTGAAATAATAAAAATGCATATTAACAAAAAATATCATTTTTTATTACCAAATACCCGCTTTTTTCTAATAACGGTATTTTTAACTGTTTGATCAAGATCATATTTAGGCTGAATATCAAATATTTTCCGCTTAATAATGATTTTAGACTTAGATTCTGTTGAGCTGTCAGTACTTGGTTTATCATTGATAGTAACAGATATACGCTCAGCAACTTTTTTTAAATTTGGTTGCATAATTTTTAAAGCAGCTAAAGCATAAACACGGCAGTCCAATGCTTCATTTCGTGCACGATCTGGCTTGTGCCATTCACGAATTGGCTGACCTTTCACATAACGAATAATAAGTTTTTCCGAGGTTAACTGCTTGTACCACTCCATTTCTCTATCGTGCGGGAAATGACAATAACCTGGTCCTTTCTTTTCAAGATCCAAGCGACGCATAACGGTGAGTTTTGCCTCATCTGTACCAACAATGAATAAATCAATTTTACGCTTATCTTTACCCGATTGTTTTCGCTGTGGACTTTGCACAATTGGCATACCCCAACCAGCGCGCCCTTTAATTGCAAATACTTTCCGATTTCTTCGACTTTTTACATACTCATAAGCACGTTGTGTATAACCTGCGGTACCACCTGTATCCAAACACGCTGCCGAAATTGTTAATTGAGCACCAGACTCGTGAAGATATGTATTTTCTAAAATATCGTCTAATTCTTCCCAAATTTCATCACCAAGCGGATCACCCCAAAGTACACGATAATCAACAGACCAACTTTCCTCACCAATACCCCAAGCCACAATTTCAAGCTCTAAGCGATCCATCTGCATATCAATACCGCATGTAAGATATACACCCGCATTAGGGACACATGCTGTAAACTCTTCTGCACGCAACTGCAGTATTTCAGGATCTGCCTTATCTCCATTTTCTTCATAAGTTTCACCAAGTGATACGTTTACAAAGACCTGTAAGTCATCAAGTGCCAATTTATCTAAATAAGATTGAACAATGTCACGCATTTTACGAAATGTTGAGAGCATCTCTGGTGCATGAAAACTAATATGACCTTTGAATGGTTTTTCCGCTTTCCATCCATGGCCGAGTTTTTCAGCATTACGAATTGAAGCAATGCGCTCACCATCTGACCAAGTTTTATTGCAACACTCACAGCGATAGCAAGCAGTATCAACTTCATGTTCCTGATCTAAGTCTTCTTTCGCATCTTGAATATTGGTAGATTTTCTCCCCTGCCAAGCAACATTTTCCCATCTTAAAAACTGAGCTTCCCCACAGTGCGGACAAGGCACATAATATCGACGCATGTCACCTTGTTTAAATGCATTTTCAACACGGCTTGCACCTGAAATGGTGGGCGTACTTGATTCTGTTCTTAGGGCTTGATCACCGAAAGTTGCTGAACGCTGAGCCAATAATTCAATCGGATCTCCCTCCGCTGTTGCCTCCATGCCGTCAATTTCATCGGCATGAGTAATTGGTGCAGAACGTGAGCGTAAAGTTTTAGGAGATCCAGCCCAAGAAAACATCAACCAGCCACCGACATACGAAATCATACGGCTGTTATTCACACCGTCACGGCTACGAGGCTTTGCCATTTTTTTGGAAATAGATTTATTCGCTTCAATCATTGGGCGAAGCTTGGTTTCTAAAAATGTTTGAACATCGCCCTGCGTTGGCTGTACGAAAATTTGTGATTTCGGCTCATGCGCAATGAAATAACCAGTTGCGCACTGTTGGATTGTTGTCTTACCGAGCTGAGCACCTGTCATATAGGTGACACGACGCACACCATATTCTTTAATTGCATCAATCATGCCACGTTGATACGGTGCATTATCAAAATTAATGGGACCAGGTATGGCATTACCAACAGGAATTTTAATGTTTTTTTCCGCCCAAGTGCTGGGCAAGATGTCTGGTGGTGGCACCAGATGATGCATAGACCGTTTTACTGCATCTAAAACTGATCCATAATTGCTAAATATTGATAAATCACTCAAAGTCCTCTTGCTCCAAATCATCTTCTGCAGATGTTTCAAGTGCGAGTACTAATTCTGCTTTCAGCTTATCTTTAAATGCACGCTCATCAGTTTCCCCTAACAACTGCAAAACTGCGCGCTGTGGTACATTCATGATATTTGCACGAATTGCCGCAAAAGCCATAGCTTGGGCGCGCTCAAATTCTTCAATTAAAGCCACTTCCCCTTTTTTTGTTGCAAGCTCTAGCTCAGCCAATTCCGTTTCAGCTTTTTGTTTTCTAACTCTCAGTTGCTCAATGTCATCAGGTATACCACCTGTTGCTTCTTCAACATCACGATCCCTTAACCATGTTGAAACTTGAGCTGTATTGAATTTCCATTCTAAGCCGCGACCTCCTTTAGAAATAAATGAACATCCAGCACGAACCCAATTATCAACTGTTGGCAATGACACACCAAAAATGTCAGCCAATCCTTGACGCGTCACTTCCTGACCTTTGATTACTGCTGACATTTGATACCTTTTTTACTTCTAAATTCAGAATTACTTTTTAAAAACAAGCGATTATGAAAAAACAGACATAAACATAAACTACGGTTTCAAAATTCACGCAGATATGAAAACCTGCGAGGTCTTTGCCCCCGCTTGGGGTGCCCCTTCGGAAGTACCTTGAGAAACTATTTTTTGATGGTGCAGTGATTGGTCGATCTGACCGTTGCATAGCTCTCTGTCCTGCTGGATGAGAGCTTGAGCACTCTTGAGTTGCTCTGCTATGGCGTCTGCCCTTGTGGCAAGCCGAATAAGAAACTCGACATCTCTGTCGTAAAGTCCGCCTGTTGTGGTTGCATGATCACTGCTGGTGCTGTTGGTAGTGATGGACACATCAGGGCATTGCTTGACTTTGAGTGAGTCGCGCAGGCTGAGATTGTCAGCACGATACTCATTAATAACATGTGTTTCATTCTGCTTCATTTCCTCAATCTTTTCAAGATACTTAGACTCTATTTGCTCTTGTTTTTTGTAAGCATCACGCTCTCGCTCTAACACACGGCGAACATTCGCCTGTAAGCTTCTAATTGTATCCTCATACGACTGCATTGATTGATTCTCTGCACTGGTATAGCCATAGTCATAGGAACACCAACCAACAAAGGTAACAACCAGTGTAACGCCAATGAGAGCAATCCATTTTGTATACATGCTCAACCACCTACTTTAAAAACAATTGCTTTTCTTTGGCACGGCGATTCTTAAGACCTTCAACAACTTTGCCATTGTCGTAAATCCAACGATCAAATTGATTTGCTGCATCATTTAACTTTGATTGATTAATTAGATTCAGCATTGTGCTTTTGGTGAATGCTGATTCACCAATGTTGTAAACGAATGAAGCCAACGCATCGAATTGATTTTGATTAATTTTTGTTTTGACATATTTATCTAAACAAGCATCTACCCATTTTGAGTCATTAATAAGCCAAAGTTCTGCTTGGCCTTTCGTACATACATCACCTTGTTTTACACGCTCACCATTCGGATATTTAATTGTTCCATAACCAATGGTCCACACCCCACCAGTGTCTTTATATGCCTCTAATCGCAACCCCTCAAATTCACGAATAATTTGAAAACCAAGTTCGGAAATATCACGTTGTGCGGAGTCAGAAAGCGTAAAACCAATTAATTTAGCAAAAACTGGTAGGCCATTTGACGCAATGATTGCATCACCTGCATCTACTTGTGATTGAGTCAGCTTCCCACCTGACATGGCGCGAAGCCATGAATATGCCTGTGCAATTCCTGCTGTTTGATCAATACTCATGACTTACCACCATTTTTCCAGTTCTTAATCATGTCAATGAAGAATTGCTTAAAGCTAATATGCTTATATGCACCCGTTTTGATCCAAACGAACAGTTCTTGAAATACTAGACCACCTAATGCACCCGTTAAAAAACCAATTCCACCTGTGTGAATCGGCTCAAGTTTTGCGTAATACATAATTAGTGACGTGAGGTAATGCGCAGTAAATGCACCTGACAATAAGAAAATCATGTAATCATAAGGAGTTTTTAACTGCTCTTTGTTGTATCGCGCTGTAACCGCCGCTCCAATCAGACCAGCAATCCAATATTGCAGAGCACTTAGAGAGTCACTTGCCAATTTAAGTATAGTGACCCACAATTCGTTTCCACTCATTCCCACACACCTGTTTTGTTTTCTTTATTGTTTAAAAGAAATGAGGGTTTTTCATTATTCATTAAATCAATGCTATTTGCTGAGACCTTAATTCGTGACCATAAATTTTAGAGACAATGCGCTCGGTTACACCAAACATTAATGCAAGTTCTTCAATAGTAAAACCACACCTCATCATTCTTCTGATACCATCATCGCGCATCTGTAAAATCATGTGATTGCAATGAGTTAATACCAACAACTCACCGCCAAAAACTTTAGATAATTTTTGAGCATCAATATCACCCAAAGTTTTGGATAAGAAATGATTTGAACATAATCGCTTTAATGTCGGCACATAGAGTAACAACTGCCCTTTTCCTGCTCTTTTTTCAGTTTTGTAACGTGGGCACTGACTTACAAGATAAAATGCTTTTTGCCTGCCGATCACTTCTGCAATGCTTTTCAAATCACCATTCAAATCATTAATATATTCCATGCCCACTTCCTTAAAATCTTGCAAAACGACCAAAAACCAACATTGCAGCATCACGTGCATGCTCATTCGTGCGACCTGCCCACCCTGTGATTTTTTTAAAAGAAATTGCCTTTGTTTTAGTTGCATTGGCTTTTGGATGAACCATTAAATAATTCAATTCTTGCTCTTTACACCAATCTTCCCAGATTTGTGCATCACGCTTTACAGACCCAACGCCTTGCGCTTTTTCTCGACCACCTGTGAACCATGTGCGCAATCTTGCATCTTCGATAAA
Organism: Acinetobacter sp. WCHAc060033; assembly: GCF_004209125.1. Lineage (NCBI taxonomy): Bacteria > Pseudomonadati > Pseudomonadota > Gammaproteobacteria > Moraxellales > Moraxellaceae > Acinetobacter > Acinetobacter sp. WCHAc060033. Next base: position 14,583 of record NZ_SGSW01000059.1, read on the forward strand.
AAGTTTTAAGTTTTCTTTTCCATGTAGGTTTATTAACTCTGTGACGCCAGACATTGCCTGAGTTATAGAAAGACTTTCTACTTTTCTTAACTCACCACCATTGCCACTATCTACAGCAACTGCAAAACCAGTATTTACGCCTGTATCAATTCCGATAAGTACCTTCCTGTCATTCGCTTTCATTTCTTCACCACTGGAATTTGTTGGAAATCGCAACGAGCGGAATCCACGCCACGCTTTAAGTGCGCTTGTCTTTGTTTCTCGCATATCTCATAAGTAGCGTATTGCAATTGGAAATTAGATGGTCTGTAATAACCAAGGTATCCACTACCCGTGAATACCGTCAAAACCCAAACCGTTACCCAAGTAGTCATAGTCACCCCAATCGGTTCAATTTATCGGTTTCATTAATATGCAAATCAGTAACAATCGTACTCGGGCTAACGTGATTCCGAATGTCTGTGCAATCGTCTGTCATGTCAGCTAACCGCTTATCAACGCACATGTGATGCTCAGGAATTGGATACCACTTCTTAATTCCGAATCGTTTCTCAAGCCATGCCTTATCGTGTTCTGTAATTGCGGTGCGGAGGTCGTTTAAATCAAATACTGAATTTTCTCCAAATTGCTTAATTAGCTCATGTGTGTATCTATAATCTGAGTCATTCCAATCATCGATGTCATGATCCCAAACAGATCCAAAACTTAATGAGTAGTAATTAACACCAGTATTGATAACACAATGCGTTGCGGTCCTATCAGGCGCACTCTCTACAATCTCTCTCATCTGCTCAATTGAAAGGTTGCTTGTAGTTGTCATGCTGTCACCTCCACCAATGACTTAAAAACATGAGCCACAACATCAACAGTCCATGAGTTGCCGTAAGCCTTGTATGCTTGTGAATTGCTTACGATTGACTCTGCCCAACAATCAGGAAATGTCTGTAGCCGAGCGCATTCTGTTGGTGTTAATTTTCTATATTGAACATCACTGATTAGAACTTTAGGCTCGCGATGACCGCCACCCATTGTTGTAAGTGTTGGTGCTTTACCATCAATGCCATAAACTCGCTTAATGCAATCCATGCCTTTAATATCAATAGCAGTAGCTATATGCCCCTCATTGCCTTCTTTGATGCGTTCGCAATGTCTGTCAGGCTTAATATTTTCAACCACATCACGTAGCAAAATCCCCTTATCTTTTGGCTGTTTTAAATCCCAATTACACCAGTACAAACGAACTCGATTCTGAGCTGACAACAGTGCTGAATTAATCACAATAGGCTCTACACCAAGATACTCATTAATAACTTCAACAAACTCTTTCTTCATCTTGACGTTTTCTAGCATGAATTTAACGTTCGGATTGAATGATTTAATGTGATTTAAAATATCGACATAAACGAAGAATAGAGCTGAACGCGGATCATCAAAAGCCAATTGTTTCCCTGCAAAACTAAACCCCTGGCAAGGACTACCACCGATCAACATATCAATTGAGGCCCAATCGATATCCCATTCACGCCACTTGGTTACATCACCCAGTTGCACATCATCTTGGTAGTAATGCATTGCCACTTTGTTTGCAAATTTATCAATTTCGCTACGATAGTAAGTACCAACTTCAATGCCTGCACGTTCAAGTGCTAAACGACCTGCCGAAATGCCATCGAATAAACTTAAAACATTTGCTTTTGGTTTTAGACTTTTAATTTTTAGCCATTGCGAAAAACTTGTGTTAAATGCATTCATGCCGCCACCTTCTCAT
>NZ_SGSW01000006.1:0-133875 GCF_004209125.1 Acinetobacter sp. WCHAc060033
GTTTGTCGGGTCTATTTATCAAGACATGCTATATAGCACTGCGGGTAATGATACTATTTCGACTTCAGGTAGCTCCGATACTGTCATTTTCAAATTATTGTCTAATACAGATGCTACTGGTGGAAATGGCAAAGACACATGGACAGATTTTCATGTAGGTAATACTGCGACAGATAGCCAAGCTGATAAGATTGATATTAGTGAGTTATTAGACAGTACGGTTAATATGGGGAATATCGGACAATACGTATTTACAAGCTATGATGGTGCTAATACGGTAATCTCTATTGATCGTGATGGTTCTACTGGCCCTTTAGCTAAGACAGATCTCTTAATCCTTGAAAATGTAAATACAACGCTGGATAATTTGCTAACGAATCAACAGCTTATATTTTAAAATTAAACTGAAAAACCAAACCCTAAGTTCGCTTAGGGTTTTTTATTGCATCATGAAATTCGATTCATCCATAAATAAACGATTCAAAGCCGTCATTTATGCAATAACACGCTATAATCACAGTCTATTGAGTTTAAATGTTTTATTTTCCTTATGGCTTTTACCTTAGCAACTGAAACGACGTTTGAAGAGGACATTAAAAAGAGTCGCTTTCAAGCGATCGCTGCACCTGTAGAAAATGAACAACAGGTCAAAGAATTTCTAGAAAAGCACCTCGACATTAGCACCACACATCAGTGCTGGGCATGGAAAATAGGGCACAATGTTCGTTTAAATGATGATGGTGAACCCTCAGGCACAGCAGGGCGTCCAATACTGGCAACCATTGAAGGTAATGAATTAACCAATACCATTGTTTTAGTCAATCGTTGGTATGGTGGAATCAAACTCGGTACAGGTGGTTTAGTCCGTGCCTATGGAGGGTGTGCAGGGCAGTGCCTATTACTCGCTGAAAAAATAGAATTAATAGAAAAGAAAAAAGTTTATTTTCAATGTCAATTTAACGAATGGGCAATCTTTCAATATGAATTGAATACCCAACAAATTGAATACACAGAACAATATACTGCTGAAGGTGTGCAGGTCGATGCCTTATTACAAATCCATCAAATTGACACATTAAAACTTAAAATCCAAGATGTGACTAGAGGACGTGAACAGTTAAAATTATTAGACGAATAGTGTGCATACGTCCTCTCTTGCGAGGCAGCGCCTCTCAGGACGTGAACAACTTAAATTGGTAGAAGAAAACGATGACTGAACAAGATCCATTACTGAAGTATCGTGAGCAACATAAGCATCGTTTGAATTATATGCCGTGGCTTTATTATTCACTCAAACCCAAAAATAAGGATTGGGCAGTGCAGTGGCAAAAAGAATATCAAGCTTATCTTATGGCAATGGAAACCGTGGAAATTGGTGAAAATTGCTTTATTTCTCCATTGGCACACATCTTCGCTGAACCTGGACGCAAAATTATTATCGGTGATAATACCTTTATTGCTGCGGATTGTACCTTGCATGGACCATTGGAAATTGGCAATGAAGTTGCGATTAATCATCACTGCATTTTAGATGGTGGGCGTGTAGGAATTAAACTACATGACCAAGTGCGTATCGCTGCCTATTGCCATCTCTATGCCTTTGATCACGGTATGGATTTAGAGCAACCGATTTATCAACAAGCAGTAACATCGAAAGGCATCGAAATTGGACAAGATGTCTGGTTAGGCGCACATGTAGGCATCAAAGATGGTGTGAAAATTGCTTCAAAAGCAGTCGTGGGAATGAATAGTATGGTGACAAAGGATGTTGCGGAACGTGAGATCGTGGCAGGGAATCCTGCGCGATTTATTCGATTTCGTGAGTGATTTCACGCTTTGTACAAATCCTTAATAAAAATAAGGATTGATTACATAAAGCTGTCCAAACTTGCCAAAACTTATGCTAATTTTAAATAAAGAAAACCCAGAGCTGGAAAGCTAAAGCGAGGTTAAAATGAATAGAGTCGTGGCGTGTATTGATTCTTCTCCATGTATCAATGCACTGGCAGAAGCAGCTGCTTGGATTGCGCAAAAAACTGGACGTGAATTGGTTTTATTGCAAGTTTTGGACTATTACCCTGCAAGTTACCATTTAGGTGAAATTAGTGGGGTTATTGGTTTTGAAAGCAATGCCATGTTACTCAAAGAGCTTGCCGAGTTGGAGCAGAAGCAAAGTGAATTAGCACTTGATTATAGTAATAATTTACTGAAGCACATTTCAGAAATGATTCAAGAAAAATATGGGATTACACCCAGCCAAATTCAAATGAAAGGTGATTTCCTTGAGCAAAGTTTTAGTGAACTCACTGTAGATGATATTGCCGTGATCGGTCGTGTTGGTGAGCGATCTGCTGAAAAGAATAAAGTACTAGGAAGTAATGTCGAAAACTTTATTCGTGGCACGAAAAGTACGGTTTTAACTGTAGGCGAAACCTTTAAGCCGCCGACACGCTTTATTTTTGCCTATGAGCTTTCTGAAGCCTGTCAAAAAATGCTTAAACGTGTAGAGAAAAGTGACTTGTTACGGCTATTGCAATGCCATTTAGTCTATGTCGGAGATCATCCTGAAATATTAAATGAACCTGCACAACGTTTAAGAGATGCAGGTTTGGATGTTGTTGTTGAATATCGTTATGGTGATGTCGCTGAAAATATTCTAGATTATCAAAATCAGCATCAAATCCAGTTGATTGTATTAGGTGCATTTAGTCATAGTAAGATTCATCAGTTTTTCCTCGGTAGTGTTACAACAACGATTTTTAGGAATTCATCTGTTCCATTATTGGTGACTAAATAGGGTTCTGTTTTTTGATGAAAGTTTTGATGACCGTTTTGATGAAAATTACGATCAATCGTTATTTATTTCATCATTGTTTTTGAGTAAATTATTTTAATAATTATTGAATAGTTAAGTAAATTACGTAATTCAATAGTTGTTTTTACAGAGCCGTAAATCTACAAATTTACGGCTTTTATATTTTTAAATGATAAAAATAATTTCGATAAATCTTGCTTTTTCAAAAGCAATAGTTTTTTAAATATTGCATATTTTAACTGATTAAAAAATAATCTCTTAAATAAATTTCATAATATTCATTGGTTTAAAAAGCTATAACTGAGTTATCCACAATTCTACAAACAAGTTCAGGGGATAACTCAAATATATGAAGTATTCAGTGGTATAAAAATAGGAAAATTAAAAATAAAAAAGACCACGATGTAGTCGCAGTCTTTTTTAGTTGAAAAGTAAAATATTTAGGGTTTATTTTACAATTGCGATTGCAAAACCATCATGACCTTTACTACCAACTGTTTGCAATGCAGTACAAGATAAAATTTTCGGATGGTTTTGCATAGCTTTATACATATCACGGATGCCTTCGATACTTGGCTTAACATTTTTAGAGTCAAGAATATCTCCGGCACGAATCACATTGTCCAATACAATCACTGTGCCTGAGTGTGAAAGATTTAAGCTTAATTCTAGATATTCAGGATAGCTTTGCTTATCCGCATCGACAAAGATAAAGTCAAAAGCTTCTGTATCTGCAGGCAAAGCTTTAAGAATATCAGCAGCCCGACCACATTTTAATTCTACAGTTTGTTTAAGTTTGGCATTATCAATATTTTCTTGCCCTAAAGCGGCATGGGTATCACGACCTTCGATCGTTAAAATATAACCATCATCGGGCAGTGCACGAGCTAGCCACATGGTGCTATAAGCTGCAAAAGTACCAAGTTCTAAAACACGTTTACATTTGTTCATTTGAATCAGCATTTGCAACAACATACCTTGATTGGCTGCAACTGCGAGGTGATCTGGAAATCCTCTGTCAGCCGTATGTTTTAAGGTCTGAGTCAGGATTGGATCTTCAGGAATTAAATGTGATTCGATATAAGCATCGATGTCTGACCACATTTGTTGCATGTTTATCACCTAATTTGGAGTCGCAGGGTTGGTATAGGTGCATTTTAATCGTTTAAACACAGAGTGCAATTTTAATAAAGGTTGTTGCTTTATTTTTGTTCAATTGTGCTTTTGCTGTGCAGATATGAGAAATATGAAGAAATGGCGACAATAAAATCTAAATGACCAATAAAGAGGTTCTAGTTGTAATAATCCTTTAACATTTTGCTAAAACTCAGTAAGAAAGAACTTAAAATGATCAACATCATCGAAAAACTACAGCAGAAGAAAATAATTTTTTGATAGCTTTGTGTGCAACTGTTCATTAAAGGTAAATAATAGACCCGATACATTGAGCGGAAAGTTTGCATGATCAATATAAAAAGGCTGATGAAACTAAAGCTAATCACTATATTTTGAATCATAAAATATTGACTTATTTCAGACAATAAAATGTAAATAATCAGACAACTCATACAGATAATAAAAGTCAGCATACTGGTCGAACTGAGCATTTTTAGAAAGGTTTCGTGCCATTCTTTGCGACTAAGTAAGGAGATTCTGGACATTATACTGGTCATATTCACTGCTCATTTTTTGTATATTTTAGCCGATAAAAGATGCTTAAATTTTGTTTGTACGACGTGACTTGACGTGTGTTTGCATAATTTTAAATCGTAGTTTTATGACATCAACATGAAATATTACAATTCGAAGCTGAAAAATTTTATATTTTAAAAATTAAATACAGTTTATTACATATTGAATTTTAAAGATTTTTAATTAAATCAAATGCAAATCGTCAATTATCACAAAAGCGTAATAAAGCTGTAACTTATTTGTCATATTTTAAAATCAAAATGCAGTTATCGGAAAAGCACGACACAACAAAAAACTGAAGTGGCGTCTTTCAAATATCGCAGCTTATTTTAAGAGAGAAAAGAATGCGCATTAATCATATCGCACTTGCTTTAGCAGTTTCAGGGGCAGCACTAGCAACTACAGCAAATGCTCGTGATACAATTCAAATCGCTGGTTCTTCTACTGTACTTCCTTTTGCAAGTATCGTTGCAGAAGAATTTGGTAATACTTTCCCTCAATTTAAAGCACCTGTAGTTGGCTCAGGCGGTAGTTCTGCTGGTCTAAAACAGTTCTGTTCAGGTGTGGGCGATAACACAATTGATATCGCAAATGCTTCTCGTAAAATTAAAGACACTGAAATCGCAGCTTGTAAAAAAGCAGGCGTAAATAAAATCCAAGAAATTAAAATCGGTTATGACGGTATCGTTTTCGCGTCTAACTCAAACAAAGCAGCGTATAAATTACGTCCACAACACGTATTTGCAGCTTTAGCAGCTGAATTACCATCAAATGGTAAATTGGTTCCTAACCCATATACACGTTGGAATCAAATTGACAAATCATTGCCAAATGAACCAATTACTTTAGTTGTTCCTGCATCTAACCACGGTACACGTGAAGTGTTCCAAGAGAAAATGGTTGAATCAGGCTGTGAAGCGTATGATTACTTCAAAAAGTTAGATAAAGATGCTCAGAAAAAAGCATGTTCAAACTTCCGTAAAGACGGTAAAGTGATTGAAATTGCAGGTGATTATACTGAAACACTTGCACGTTTAAAAACTTCTCCTAGTGCAGTAGGTGTATTTGGTCTTGGTTTCTATGATCAAAACAAAGACAAATTACGTGTTGCTACTGTAAACAATGTAGTTCCATCTGAACAAACTGTTCTAAATGGTACATACCCAGTATCTCGTCCTTTATACTTCTATGTAAAAGGTGAACATTTACAAGCAATCAAAGGCTTAAAAGAATTTACTGAATTCTTCTTGAGCAAGAAAGTTTCTGGTAAGGGTTCTAAACTAGATAAAGCAGGTTTGATCTCTTTATCTGACTCAGAACGTGCAAAAGTACTTGCTGGTTTCAAAGCTGGTAAATAATAAAACCGAACAATTAAGCTGATGGTGGGAGACTACCATCGGCTTTCATTGCTAAGAAGAGTTTTTTCAAATAATGAAAATTGAAAAAACGGTGGAGAATACATGAATCTGCTACTCATTGGCGTGTTATTAGCTTTAATCGCTATCGCATATCAAATCGGGCTACGTAAAAGCCGAAGCCTAGCAGGTAAGGGAAATAACACTGCAATTTTACATTCACGTCCAGGCTATTATGGCTCTTTGGTGGCGTTGTGGTGTGGAATCCCAGCTTTTTTAATTTTGATTGTTTGGAACTTAGTAGAACCAAGTGTTCTACAACATCTTATTTTAAAAAATGTTCCAGCAAATATTGCTTCTTCATTAGATGAAGCAGGGGTACATGTTCTGGTAGAGCGTGTTCAAGCGATTGCTTCAGGATTTGGTGTGACGGATACACCAGCTGCTTATGAAGTTGCAGCCGCAGAGCAGTTGTCAAAATTTGAACGTATTGGGGCATTTGCTAAATTTGCAGTCGTCGTCTGTATTGCAATGCTCGGTTTAGTCTGGGCGCGTAAAAAAATTACGCAACAATTTCGTGCGCGTAACGAAGTTGAAAAAACCATTAATATCGTTTTGATTCTTTGTTCTGGTGTTGCCATTCTCACTACTGTCGGTATCGTGATGTCGATGTTCAGTGAGGCAATGCACTTTTTCCAATTTGTGAGTCCAATTGATTTCTTCTTTGGTACTGAGTGGAATCCAGGCTTTAGCACTTCTGGGAATGCAGAAGGTAGTTATGGTTTATTACCATTGCTATGGGGAACACTCATGGTCAGTGGTATTGCATTATTAGTTGCAGTCCCTCTAGGACTGATGATTGCAATCTATCTAGCGGAATATGCCTCGCCTAAGTTCCGCTCATGGGCAAAACCAACGATTGAAGTTTTAGCGGGTATTCCAACAATCGTTTATGGTGTATTTGCCATGATGGTGATTGGTCCGATCTTCAAATCTATTGGTGATGCAGTGGGTATCGAAGTCAATGCAACCAGTGCTTTAACAGCAGGTTTTGCAATGGGGATTATGATTATCCCATTCGTATCATCACTTTCAGATGACATTATTACCCAAGTACCACGTTCACTACGTGATGGTTCTTTAGGTTTAGGTGCGACCAAATCTGAAACTATCCGCCAAGTGGTATTACCTGCGGCATTGCCAGGTATTACAGGTGCATTTTTACTAGCAGTATCTCGTGCAGTAGGTGAAACCATGATTGTGGTTCTTGCAGCAGGGAACAGTCCGTTACTGCATATCAACCCACTTGAAGCAGTGTCGACTGTAACCGTGACGATTGTAAAACAATTAACGGGTGATACTGACTTTGCGAGTCCACAGGCATTGGTTGCCTTTGCATTGGGTCTGACCTTATTCACTATTACATTGTGTCTAAACATTGTCGCACTTTATATTGTGCGTAAATATCGTGAGCAATACGAATGAGTACAAATACATCTCCTATGGATCAAAATGTATTTGATCCTCAAGCAGCAGCAGAACTGCGTGAAAAACGTAAGGCAAAAATTGCCAGTACTTTGTCAAAACGCCATCGTAAAGAAAAAGTATTTCGCATAGTTGGTTTTTCAGCGGTTATTACGGGTCTTGCATTTGTTGCAATATTATTTGGCAGTATTTTGTATAAAGGCTTACCTGCATTTTGGCAAGCCAGTATGACGGTTCCTGTTTACTTTGATCCAACAGTGATTGATGCAGGTCCTAAACCAACTCAGAAAGTGGGTGAGTCGCCAGCGGTGTTCCAAGAGCGTTATGTTGATTGGCAAACCAAAATGGGGATGGTGGATTGGGATGCATTAATCGTGAATGGATTGATTGCAAAAGATCCATCTTTAGAAAGCCATCGTGATGAACTTTCTAGCTTATATACCAGTTCTGAGTCATATCGTATCCGAGATATGGTATTTAAAGATCCAGCGTTAATTGGGAAAAAAGTTGAATTAAACTTCCTTGCAGATGCCAATATTGATGTTTGGCTAGCAGGAAATATTGATCGTACACTTCCAGATGAACAGCAACAATTAGATCCTGAAATTCGTCAACTTGCAGATAAAATGGAAGCTTCGGGTGTGATTAGCCGTACGTTTAATACACAAATGTTCAGTAATCCAGACTCACGAAGTTCACCAGCAACAGCAGGTTTAGCAGGTGCATTCATGGGGTCATTATTCATGATGCTCATCGTGATTGCGATCTCTATTCCACTGGGTGTTGCAAGTGCGATTTATCTAGAAGAGTTTGCACCGAAGAACTTCATCACCGATATTATTGAAGTAAACATTAATAACCTCGCAGCTGTGCCTTCGATTGTATTTGGTTTATTGGGTGCTGCCATCTTTATTGGATGGATGCATTTACCAATTTCAGCACCGCTAGTGGGTGGTTTGGTACTTAGTTTAATGACTTTACCAACAGTGATTATTACCACACGTGCTTCATTGAAAGCTGTACCGCCATCAATTCGCCAAGCAGCCCTCGGTATCGGAGCATCACGTCTACAAACTGTATTCCACCATGTATTGCCTTTGGCTTTACCAGGAATTATGACGGGTGCAATTATTGGTATCGCGCATGCATTGGGTGAAACTGCTCCGTTACTATTGATCGGAATGAGCGCTTTCGTTGCCAATATTCCAGTATCACCAATGGATCAAGCAACGGCTTTACCTGTTCAAGTTTACTTATGGCAAGGTAACGAACTACGTAACTTCTTCGAAGGGCGTACCGCTGCTGCAATTATTGTGCTCTTAGCGCTGATGGTCGGACTAAATAGCTTTGCAATTTGGTTACGTAAGAAATTTGAAGTTCGTTGGTAAAGGGCAGAATATATGAATACTGTAGAAACTAAAAATTCCTTAAAGCAGGATATAAACGTGAATTCTGAACAATCTCAATTTACATCGACTGAACAAACTCAAAAGCAAGCAAATACTTCTTTTGTCTCTCAGTTTGAAGCGTCGTCACCGAAGAAAGAGAAAAATACAACAGTCAAGCTTAGTGCTGAAGATGTACATGTTTACTATGGTGAATCAGAAGCAATTAAGGGTATTGATCTTCAAGTTTATGAAAATGAAGTGATTGCATTTATTGGGCCATCAGGTTGTGGTAAATCGACATTCTTACGTACTTTAAACCGTATGAACGATACGATTGATAGTTGTCGTGTGACTGGTAAAGTACGATTAGATAATCAAGATATTTACGATCCAAACTTAGATGTCGTGTTACTTCGCGCTCAAGTGGGTATGGTGTTCCAAAAGCCAAACCCATTCCCTAAATCAATTTTTGAAAATGTTGCTTATGGCCCTAAACTGCATGGTTTAGCCAAAGATAAGTACGATCTAGAAGAAATTGTAGAAAATAGTCTGCGTAAAGCAGGTCTCTGGGACGAAGTGAAAGATCGTTTAAACCAACCAGGTACAGGTCTTTCAGGTGGTCAGCAACAACGTTTGTGTATTGCACGTACGATTGCTGTTAGCCCAGAAGTGATTTTGATGGATGAGCCTTGTTCTGCACTCGATCCGATCGCTACGGCAAAAGTTGAAGAGCTTATTTCTGAACTGTCTAATCAATATACCATTGCGATCGTTACGCACTCTATGCAACAAGCAGCACGTGTATCTGACCGTACAGCTTACTTCCATTTGGGTGATTTGATCGAAGTGAACTCAACTGAGAAAGTGTTTACACAACCTGATCATCAGTTAACAGAAGCATATATCACAGGTCGTTTTGGTTAATCTAAATGGTGTGTGAAATAAAAGAGCCGAAAGGCTCTTTTTTATCAATAAATTCTGAATTAAATGGCTTTAGGTGATGCTGTATTGCATGAGGAAAATGCTTCTCCACGCCAAATCACTTAACCCATGTAATTATTCGCGACTTTGACATAATGTCTTGCGGAATAGGGTAAAAACTCTTTTTCTTTATCGGTTAAAGGACGAACCTTTTGTACAGGGCTTCCGACATATAAATATCCACTTTCCAAAACTTTACGTGGTGGAACTAAAGAACCCGCACCAATCATCACATCATCTTCAATAATCACGTCATCGAGAACAATGCTATTGATACCCACCAAGACGCGATTGCCAATCGTGCAGCCATGTAGTGTGACATGATGACCAATCGTGACATCTTCACCGATGATCAGCGGTGACCCATTTGGTTTAGCATCATTTTTATGGCTGACGTGTAGCATGCAATGATCTTGGACATTGGAGTTGCGACCTATTTTAATGCTATTCACATCACCGCGAATCACAGCAAATGGCCAAACAGACACATTTTCAGCCAAAGAAACTTCACCAATGACAACTGATAAATCATCAATGTAGCATGTAGAGTCAATTTTTGGATGATGTTCTAAATAAGGACGAATATTCTTTTTCATTGATACACTCCATGTCTATAAAAGTAATTGTTCATGATTATAAAAGAAAAAGCACCCAAATCGTTGAGATGGATGCTTTCGTCTAATCTTTAGAAGCGATTAATTCATGCTGAATTAACACATCGAATTAAAATAAGTTGCTAAAGAACATTTTGATATGGTCGATCATGCGAGAGAAGAAACCAGCTTCTTCAACAGCTTTTAGCGCTACAAGAGGCTTTTCAGCAATCACTTTACCATCCAGTGTTGCAGTCAATTTACCGACAACTTGACCTTGTTTTAAAGGTGCATTCAAATTCGGTTGAACTGTCACTTGAGTTTTGATGTTATTGGCTTGACCTTTAGGCATGGTCACGTTGAAGTTTTCAGCTAAACCAATTTGAACATCATTGTCTTTACCGAAGTACACTTTTGCTTTAGCAAGGACTTGGTTGGCAGGCTGAACGCTCACAGTCTCAAAGTTTGAATAACCCCAAGCAAGAAGTGAACGGGTCTGGTTCGCACGTTCATTCATTGAAGGTGCGCCAAAGATTACAGAGATCAAACGCATTGGACCACGTTTAGAAGAGGTGGTTAAACAAAAACCCGCTTCATCTGTATGACCAGTTTTTAAACCATCTACACTTGGATCTGTATAAAGCAAGGCATTACGGTTACCTTGTTTAATTCCATTAAAAGTAAACTCTTTTTGAGAATAAATCGGGTAGTATTTTGAGCTGTCATGAATGATATGTTTCGCTAAAAGCGCCATATCTTTTGCAGTTGAGTAGTGACCATCAGCAGGCATACCTGTTGCATTGATGAAGTTGGTATTCGTCATGCCGATACGTTTTGCTTCTTGGTTCATTGCATAAGCAAAAGAACCTTCATTACCTGAAATATGTTCAGCCATTGCTTTAGACGCATCATTACCTGATTGGATAATAATCCCACGAAGCATTTCAAGAACCGTTGCAGTACCATTTAATGGAACATACATACATGATTCTGTGCTACTCCCTTTACACCAAGCTGACTCATTCATACGAACTTTTTCGTCTTCTGTCAGTTCTCCTTTTAGTAGTTTCTGCTCAATGATGTAACTGGTCATCATTTTGGTCATTGAGGCAGGCGCGAGTTTTTCATTTTCACTCTTTGACGCGAGAATTTGCCCTGTCTCATAGTCCATTAAGACATACGATTTATTATTTAATTCTGGCGGGGTAGTTAAGACGGTTGCTGCATAAGAAAATGAAGGCAAAAGTAATAATGCAGCAATGGCGCTTTTTGGGGTCATTCTAGGTCGTTCCAATCGTTATATAAGCACAAAACAGGCTAGCATTTTAGGGCAAAGCAAAGCCGACTTCTATAAGGAAAGTCGGCTTATTTCTTACTTATTGTAACCAATTAGATTCAGTAGCGATAATCAGCAACTTCTTGACACATTTCAGCATTCTCTTTCTTGCTGAATTTGGCTGATGCTTTTTGAACATCTTTTAATTTCGCTTGAAAATCTTTTTGCTTTGCCAAGGTTTGAACAAAAGTTTTAGGGTTTGCTTCATTCGGCAACACTTTTTTCAACTCTACCTCATAAGCTTTTTCAAAAGTTGCTTTGTCCTTCACAAGTGATGGGCATAGTTTTGAAAGATTATATACAGTTGCAATTTCTTCTAAAGATGCTTGATCTTGAGATACATCAATATTTTGTTCTTGAGCAGGAGCTTTTTTTGATGCTGCAAATGCAGGTGTGATCAAAAAAGTACTTGCTGAAATAAGGCTAATTGAAAGCATTTTTAAAGACATATGCATGATGAACCTAATCAATAGTTAATTTAAGAATGGACATAGATTAAAGTGAAAAACAGTGAAAACGATAGAGAAAATGTATCGAAGTTGTAGTATTGGTTAATATTTTTTCGAATTTATAGCTGAGAGATCAAATGAAGCGACTTCTCAGCTTAAATTTAAAATGCTTTAAACTTTTTTGTATTATGATTCTAAATCAATGACATCTTGGCAAACCATTTTTTGTTCAGCTTGATCAACTTCTTTTGTGTTGGCACGTGCTTCTTTTAAAGCAGTTTGGTATTCAGCGTCTTGTTGAAGTTGGGTTAAAGTTGTAGTTTTTGATAAATCCTTTAATAATGTTTGAGTAAGCGCATCAATTTTAGTTTGAAATATTGGATTATTACCCAGTAAAGCAGGGCAAACTTCAGTCAGTACTTGCGTTGCAGCAATATCTTCTTTGGCTAAAAGATCAGACTCTTGTTGCGTTAAAGTTTCTGAAAATGCAGATTGTGTGCAAAGCGTGATGAAAGCAATAGAAATTGTACGAGTAAGAGAACGTGTAATCATCTTTTTAGTCACAAGTTAGATTTAAAATTGAGCTAGTAACTATATATAATTATTGAATAAATTTGAATTGAATAACTCGTGAGTCATTTAATTTAAATTGTAACGATGAATGAGTAAGTAGGTTTTTGTGAATATTTTGATTGCCAATGATGATGGTGTGTTTGCGCCAGGTATCCAAGCTTTAGCCAAAGCATTAAGTCCTTTAGGTCGTGTAGTGATTGTTGCACCAGAAAGTGAACGTAGTGGTTTTTCCAGTGCGCTAACTTTAGATCGACCACTTCGCCCGATCCAAGTTGCACCAGATATGTGGGCAGTCAATGGCACACCTGCGGATTGTGTTTATCTGTCTATGAACGGTCTATTTGATTTCGAATTCGATTTGGTAGTGAGTGGAATCAATAGCGGTGCAAATCTAGGTGATGATGTTTTATATTCAGGAACAGTGGGAGCTGCATTTGAGGGACGTTTGATGAAGCAACCTGCAATCGCTGTATCTTTAGCAGGAAGTAATGTCCGCGCTTATGAAAGCCCGAATGACTATGCTCAAGCGGCAAATTGGGTGTATCAGTTCATTGCCAAAGGTTTACCAGAATTGCCACCACGCCATATTCTCAATATTAATATTCCAGATGTTGCTGAAATTCAAGGTGCGCAAATTACTTATCAAGGTCGCCGTATTCAATCAAAACCGATTACTAGTCAAGTTGATCCACGTGGTCGTCAAGTCTATTGGATTGGGCTGGCAGGTGAAGCCGTAACAGACCCTAAAAAGAACATGGTTAATATTCAATCTGATTTTTTTGCGATTGCAAATGGATATGTCAGTATTACTCCGATTCAGATGGATGCAACGAATTATGGGATTCTAGAAACGTTACAATCTCAGCTCTCACATAGTCATTTTGATGTATGAGTGTTATAAGTTTGTGAAAAAGCACTGTTAAACAGTGAAATGAGTGTGTTTTTTGCTACTCTTAGCAAAATATTTTAAATTTAAGATTGTAGAGAGGGAAATCAATGCTTGTGGCTCGGTCTCAGTTTCAAATTCAAATGCCTAAGCAATGGATAAGAACAATTTTATCTGTCGTTGTTATAACATCTACAGTGCTCATTACAGGTTGTGCATCCAAGCCTCAGATTAATAACCCAACACGTTATGCTGTTGCACCCGATTATTATACAGTTCGCTCAGGAGATACGCTAAGTGGTATTTCTATGCGTTATGGATTGAGTTATTTGAGTGTTGCTGAAATGAATGATATTGCAGCACCATATCGGATTTATGTTGGGCAATCGCTACGTTTGAAAAAAGGTGGTTCAAACTCGACACGTTCAACAACAAAAGCATTGATCAATAACGAACCACAGATTCAACGTCAAACGATCAATCTACCAACTCAGCAATCGACCTACACGCCACCTGTACAGAATGCTACAACAGCACCAGTTCAACAAAATACAGTGACTCAGCAGGCAGCAACCACGGTTCAATCAACACGATTAAAATGGGTAAAACCATCCAATGGCGCGGTGATTGCAAATTATAATTTAGCAAACAATATTAAAGGTATTCGTTTCGGTGGGAATATCGGAGATCCAATTTTTGCTGCTGCAGATGGGCAAGTCGTTTATGCTGCTGATGGTTTAAAAGAATATGGTAATCTTGTTCTTGTTAAACATATAGATGGTTATATCACTGCTTATGCGCACAATAGTAAAATGATGGTCAAAAGTGGACAAAATGTGACAGCAGGTCAAAAGATTGCAGAAATGGGGGCTTCTGGTGCAAGTAGCACAATGTTGGAGTTTCAGGTGCGTTTAGATGGTAAACCTATCAATCCGGTAAATATTTTACCAATTAACTAAATAATTAGATGCAAAGTATAATTTTCTTCGTATAATACAATGAGTTGCTTTAAATAAAAAATGTGAAGTAGCTCATAATTTCAGAGGGGAATTTATGTTAGATCAACTTCGAGCAATGGGTGTATTTGCTTGTGTTGTTGAAAAAAGCTCTTTTAGTGGTGCCGCGCGTGATCTTGGCATTACAACAAGCGCAGTGAGTCAGCAAATTCGATCGTTAGAAAATGAAATGGAAGTTACTCTGTTGCATCGTTCTACTCGTAAGCTGAGCTTAACTGAGGCTGGTCAAGCTTTTTTCCACAGTTGCCAAGAAATGCTCGCTGCGGCTGAGCGTGGAAAAATCAGAATTAATGAGTTGAGAGACGATTTAGTCGGTGATTTACGCATAGCGACCACCCCAGAAATAGGTGCAACACATGTTGTTCCTGCATTATCACATTGGATGTCTGCACATCGTGGTTTAATGGTTCATTTTGAAGCAGATAATCAATATATCGACTTAATCCAAGAGCGTATTGATATCGCGATTCGTATGTCGTCTAAGATCGAAGATGCGAATAACTTGAGCTGTACACCGCTTGCACGCGTAGATCAAATTTTGGTGGCATCGCCAAGTTACTTGAATCAAACTGCGCCAATTTCTCGTCCTGAAGATTTACAGAATCATGATTTGATTCCGATCAATATTATGAAAAATTCACAGCATTTTTCATTTCAGCACGGTGCAACTGGTGAAGTTGTAAATCTAGAAATGAAGCATCGTATTCAAACAAATAATGTATTTGTTGCAAAATCACTGTGCCAAAACGGTCACGGTATTGCACGTATTCTTTATTTAGATGTACAAAAAGAATTGATGAATGGCACCTTGGTTGAAGTGCTTCCAGAATGGAAGTTACCAACATTCACATTAAGTGCTGTGACATTGAAACGTGAACAACAACCAATGAAAATTCATCGTTGCCTAGATGCTTTAAAACAATATTTTAGCCAACTACCTGGTGGCAGAATTTTCCAAGAAGCTTCATAACAATTAATCTAAACCAGTTTTACTATGAGAGCCGCTTTAAAGCGGCTTTTATATGTTTGGAATTTACCTCATTTATAATGACTCAAAAAAACTAAGGGCTATATCAAATAGCCCTTAGTTTTAAAACCGATGTTATATAACGTTCTAATTAAGCAAGAAATTTCTTAATCGCAGGAACTAAACGCTTCAACAAATCATCAGCTTGTTCATGATTCATGTTGAGTGCTGGAAGCAAACGTACCACATTGCCTGAAGTAACATTGATAATTAAATGATGTTCATCACGTGCAATATTCACCAACTCACCACAGTCTTTAGGTAATTCGATCCCGATCATCATACCGAAACCACGTACTGTGACATTTTGATCTGCAAGTTGAGTGCGGAATTGATCAACTAGATAAGAACCAATGTTGGCAGCATTTTCAACAATATTTTCTTTTTGAATCAAATCAATCACTGTATAAACAACACGTGAACCTAAGTGTGTTCCGCTATAGGTAGAACCATGATTGCCAGCAGTTAAAACACCTACACCACGACCTTGGGTCATGACAGCACCGATTGGGAAACCATTCCCCAAACCTTTTGCAGTCGTCATCACATCAGGCACGATATTGGTATGTTGATATGCAAAGTATTTACCTGTACGACCATTACCAGTTTGAACTTCATCGAGCATCATGAGCCAGTTATGCTGATTACAAATACGACGAATGTCTTCTAAGTAGCTAAAGCCTTGAGGTGCTGTATTTACACCGCCTTCACCTTGGATCGGTTCAACTAGGATTGCCACAATGTCAGGATGGTTAATTGCAGCTTCTTCAATCGCTTCAACATCACCAAAAGGTACGCGGATAAAACCTTCAACCAAAGGTGCAAAACCTTCTTGCACTTTTTTATTGCCTGTCGCAGAAAGCGTTGCAAGGGTACGACCATGGAAAGAATGATCAGCAACAATGATTTTAGGGTTGGCTACACCTTGTAGATGACCAAATTTACGCGCAATTTTGATCGCACCTTCATTTGATTCTGCACCACTATTTGAGAAGAAAATTTCTTCCATGCCAGACACTTCAGCAAGCTTTTGTGCTGCTGCAGTTTGCCAAGGTACTTCATAAATATTACTGGTGTGAATCAATGTCGCAGCTTGCTCTGCAATGGCGTCTGCAATGACTGGATGCGCATGTCCTAAACCACAAACAGCAATCCCTGTTAAAGCATCTAAATACTCGGTACCATCTTCGGTATACAGATAAGAACCTCGTCCTCGGACAAAGCTGATCTGTTGACGGCTGAATACAGGCATCAAATGAGAAGGTTGATCAGTTTGGACTGGAGCGAGGGTAATGTTAGTCATGACGAACTCTTATCTGTCAGGAATGAAAAATATAAGCAATCATCTAACCAAAATATTCAGAAAATATAAAGCCTAAATACAAATAAAATTGGAAATAATCTTGAAGTCATACTCTTTGTGTAGGATTTAGGTATAATGCGGGCAGATGAGTTGAGGATTTAATCAATGACTGAACAAGCACGTGATACAGAAGCGTTAATTCGCGATCAAATTGCTAAACATGCTGTACTTCTTTATATGAAAGGTACACCACAATTTCCACAGTGTGGTTTCTCTGCACGTGCAGTTGAAGCATTAAGCCAAATTGGTCGTCCATTTGCTTATGTAAATATCTTAGAAAATCAAGATATTCGTTCTATGTTGCCACAAATTGCAAACTGGCCTACATTCCCACAATTATGGATCAATGGTGAGTTGATCGGTGGTAGTGATATTATGCTAGAAATGTTCCAAAATGGTGAATTAAAACCGTTAGTAGAACAATATAGCCCAGCACCTGAAGCTTAATTGCTGAAGATGTAAAAAAGCACCGAAAGGTGCTTTTTTGTTGTTTGTGATTTATACAATCACATCACAATATTTTGAGCCAATACAAGCCATGAATTAACAGGGCTTGTATTGTGTGGAAGGACTACTTCCGCTTATTTTGCTTTGCGCTAACTTCTGGTTGATTTTCATCAACTTGAGTAACTTTATCAGCTTTCTCTCTTTTTTCCTTCTTTACTTTCTTGTCTTTTTTCTTTTTCTTTGGTTTTTCTTCAATTTGAATCCCGTCTTCGAGTGCTTGCCAATATTCCAATTGCGCCATCACAGCAGCATAAATTGAACCCTTGGTGTAGCGACCTTTTTTATCGAGTGTACCGACAGGACGTGCCATTAAAATTTCTAAAGCTTGGTCAATAGTGTCAATCGCATGAATATGGAATTGATTTTCATTGACCGCATCAATCACATCTTGACGCAACATCAAATGTTGCATGTTTTGACGTGGAATAATGACACCTTGTTTGCCTGTTAAACCTTGCAGTTTACAAGCATCAAAGAAACCTTCAATTTTAGCATTCACGCCACCGATCGGCTGAACTTGACCCAATTGGTTCATTGAACCTGTGATTGCCCAAGATTGATCAATTGGGATCTGGCTAATGGCTGAAATTAATGCAGACAATTCAGCTACAGTTGCGCTATCACCATCGACTTGACCATAACTTTGTTCAAAAGCAAGCGCCGCAGAGAAGTGGAGGATTTGTTCACGACCAAAGTGTGCTTTTAAGAAACTCGACATCAGTAACACGCCTTTGGCATGCAATGAACCGCCCAGTTCTACACTACGCTCAATATCGAGAATATCACCGCCACCTTGATAAACTGATGCGGTTAAACGAGAAGGCAAGCCAAATTCAACATCTGCATATTGAATTACAGACAGGGCATTGATTTGTCCTAAGCGATGACCATGGGTTTCGATCAACTGCGTACCACGTGAAAGATCTTGCCAATACAACTCTCTCAAATAGCCTAAACGATATTGACGATGCTTGAGTGCGGTATTGATATGATGCGATGTGACTAATTTTTCATCGGCTTGTGCAGCATGGTGATGTGATTCACGAATCAAATCACCCAAAGTTAAAGCATGCAATGACAATGAACTTTGATCTTCTGCTTGACGACTTGAATCTGTTAGTAATGCTGCAAGGGCAGAACGATCAAAAGGGAGTAATTTATCTTGTTGCACATAATCTGCGATGAGCTGCATATAGGCTTGTTCATTGTCATCATTACGTTGTAAGGTGTCGGTAAAGTCTGCACGAATTTTAAAGACACTGCCAAGTTCAGGTTCAACTTCTAGGATTTGATAATAAACTTCGGGTTCAGCCAATAATACGACTTTCAAATTCAGTGGAATTGGTGCAGGTTCAATCGAGATGCTACCAGTTAAAGTCAGCATGTGTTCTAAGGATGAAAGTTTGAGTTGTCCTGACTTTAAAGCACGTTTAAGACCTTGCCATGCATAAGGTTGTTCTAAAAGCTGTTCAGCTTCTAAAATTAAAAAACCACCATTGGCTTGATGTAAGACACCAGGACGGATCAAAGTAAAATCTGTGGTAATTGTTCCATTTTGAGTGAGTTGCTCAACATGACCTAATAGGTTGTAATGTGTAGGGAAGTCTTCAAAAACGACAGGCGCGCCAGAATTCGGTTTATTGCTGACGACGACATTGGCTTGATAACGTGCAGGGACACGATTAAACAAGGCAGGTGAAAATTCTTCACCTTCTTGGTCTAAAATCGTTTCAACATTGTCAATAATATCTGTAGCATAAAGTTTTAAGTATTGTTCAAGCCCAACAACAGCTTTGAATTTCGCTAAAATTTGTTCCATTCGTGGAATAACGACTTGTTTAGCAATATCACGATTCAGCTCTGACACTTGGTCACGGGCATCATCTTCTAAATCGCCAAGTTGTAAACCTAAGCGTTCTAGTTTTTTATCCATATAACGCATGTTGGAATTGATTTCTGCACGCTGTTTGCTATCGAGTGCATTAATGTCTTCCTGTGACATTTCCAAAACTTTGTCATCTTTGACATGAATCGGAACAAAAATATGTTCGTCGTTACGATTCACCAATTTTAGATCAAGTTCCTCACCTTCTTTAGTCAGTTCAACCAAAGCCAGTTGTTGTTCATTACCTGTAATTTGGCGAATACGTTCAATGCGATTGTGATAAGTCTCTGCACTAAAACGACGTTCTAACTGTTTAACAATCGTTTGCCAAGTTTGATGGAGTAGTGCTTCAAACTTGCTTCCTTGACCTGCAGGGAATTGTAATGCGATTGGTTGACGTGCATTTTTGAAATTATAAACATAAACCCAATCATCAGGCGTTTGCATGGTTTTGGCATGTTGCTGTAGTAAACGTTTGATCATGGTTTTTTTACCAAGACCTGCTGTACCTACGGCAAAAATATTATAACCAGAATAAGGTAGGGCAATGCCTGCTTCTACTGAAGCTTTTGCGCGATCTTGACCCAAGAAGTTATTTAAAGGCTTGATTCTTTTTGTTGATGTTGGAATCTTCGCTAAGTTTGGAATATGGGTCAGTTGTTCTGATTTTAAGGCTGTCTGTGTCAATGTATTCTGAATTTCCGTCTGATCAAAAGCTGAAGGTAATGTATTTTCGGTTTTTTGTAATGTGGTTGCAGTTGAAATATTTGAAACGGTAGAGCTAATTTGATCGTGTCTTTGGGTCACAGGTGAAATCCAAAACTAAATGTGAGTTGAAAGTTTAAAGGTATACAGGAATGGAGGGAAAGATCAAGCGCCAAAAGCGGAAAAATCTGTAAAAGGCATCATCTGTTGCATAAAAATGATTGAAACTCTCGGCATTAAGCGGTTGAATAGCATTCTTGCTTTTAAGACAAAAAAGAACGTAATGACAATACAATCTTCAGGATGGAAATCTGCCTTTACCGCATTTTTAGATCGCCGTGCTTTAATCATGCTGTTTTTAGGTTTTTCTTCAGGGATTCCAATTTTTCTTATTTTTTCAGTGTTATCGTTTTGGTTAAGCGAAGCTGGAATCCAACGTAGTGCGATTACCATGTTTTCATGGGCGGCTTTAGCTTATGCGTTTAAGTTTATTTGGGCGCCGTTGATCGATAAATTGCCATTACCTTTTTTGACGAAAAAACTTGGAAAAAGACGCGGATGGTTATTGCTTTCGCAAATATTGGTAACAATCGCGATTTGTATGATGGCATTTACTGATCCGAGTATTCATGGCGGACAAGTTGGCTCTATTTCGAGTTTAACTTTTATGGCATGTTCGGCAGTATTTTTAGGTTTCACTTCAGCGACTCAAGATATTATTGTAGATGCTTATCGTATTGAATTAACGCAAGATCCGAATGTTCAGACGGTATTAGCATCGACTTATAATGCAGGTTATCGCATCGCTACAATCATTACTCAACTCGGCGCGTTATTATTTGCGGCTTCGCTTGGGACGTCGATGGGTAACTATATTTATGAGGCTTGGCGATCAACGTATTTGCTCATGGCATCTTTAATGGTTGTAGGATTGATTACAACATTAGTCATTCATGAACCTGTTGTGCAAGTTGAAGAAAAAAAATATCAAACAAAAGACTATCTTCAACTTTTTATCGTATTCATTATTTCTACAGCTGTTTTTGTATTTAGTTTTATACAAATAGGTGGTTTGATTTCAGCTTTGAGTGTTGATGATGCTTTTTTAAGTTTCATTGTGCAAGTTTTACGTTTTGTTGCTAGCGTCGCTTCTGCTGTATTAATTGTTTTCTTATTGGTGCGCACAAAACTGATTGATCAAAATATTGTTGTTGAAACATGGCTTTCTCCGATCTTAGATTTCTTCAAACGTTATGGTTTAAAAGTTGCACTCGCGATTTTGCTTCTGATAGGTTTTTATCGTATTTCAGATATTGTTGCAGGTGTAGTCGCGAATTTATTTTACTTGGATCTTAATTTCGACAAGGAAGAGATCGCTTGGTTCAATAAATTTTTTGCGATTTTCTTTGTGATTATTGGAGGATTTCTAGGTGGTTTAATGGCACAGCGCTTTAACATTATGAAGATGATGTTGGTCGGTGCAATTATTGCCAGTACAACCAATCTGATTTTCGTCGGTTTGGTCAAGTCAGGTTCAACCATGAACGATGTTCATGTGCATGTTGGACAAGCGCAGTACCAAGTACAACCCGATGAAGTTGGAAACTGGGCTTTGAAAGTACCCGCGAAGTCATTTGCAGGTGTGCAAGAAGTTAAGGTGCAATCAAAACCAGATGATTATGAGCAGCCATTAAGCTTAACCATTCCTGTGCAAAATTATAATTCAAATCAAGACCCACAGATTTTTGTTCAGGCGATTGGCGGTGACAATCAGCTGTATCAAGATGAACGTAGCAAAGATGTGATTGTTCGTGGTGTTGTTTCTAATTTATCTGAACAAGATCAATTGAGCAAATTGCAAGTTAAACTTGGTAATCAACCACCAATAGAAGCAAAACTGGATCAGAAAAATTGGAGTGTGGTTATTCCAGGTGCGCAGTTTAATGGGCAACAACAGCTATCTGTACAAGCTGATATAGCATTCAAAGGACAAAAAAGTACGTTAAATACTCAACATGCATTCGCAAATCATTCTGACATACAACCACGTTCACGAATGAGCATGGGCGAATTATCAGCAGTAAATACCAATCAAGCTGATGATATAGAACTCAAAGGTAAGGTGATTGTACCGTATAGCAAAATATGGCTCGTGATGGGTATTATTTTTGATAATTTGGCTTCAGGTTTGGCTGGTGCTGTATTTATTGCTTTCTTATCAAGTTTAACCAGTGTTTCATTTACTGCGATGCAATATGCAATCTTCAGTTCATTAATGTTGCTTTTGCCTAAAATGATCGGTGGTTATTCGGGTACAATAGTCACAAATTTTGGATATTCAACATTCTTCTTTATGACCTTTTTAATGGGACTCCCAATTTTAGTATTGGTCATATGGGTTGAAAAGTTGTTGAATCAATTAAAAAGTAATTAGTTTAAATAGATAGGTGAAATAGACATGCGCATGCTACATACCATGTTACGCGTAGGCAATTTAGAACGTTCTTTGGCGTTTTATACTGAAGTGCTCGGTATGACTTTACTTCGTAAACGTGATTATGAAGAAGGGCGTTTTACTTTGGCATTTGTTGGCTATGGTGATGAAGAAAATCACACTGTACTAGAACTCACCCATAATTGGGACACATCAAGCTATGACTTGGGCAATGCTTATGGACATATTGCTATTGGTGTTGACGATGCATATAAAGCCTGTGAAGAGATTAAAGCACGTGGTGGAAATGTAGTACGTGAAGCCGGTCCAATGAAAGGCGGTGTGACTGTAATTGCTTTTGTTGAAGATCCAGATGGCTATAAAGTCGAATTGATTCAACAAGATCAAGATGCTCGAAACAATTAAAATCTATTCATTGCTTACATAGGTTGAAGCAGGTTTTATGTAAAACATATTATATAAAGTTTAAGTGTTTAAATTAAATAGTGAACATTTTGCTCAAAAAGTAGCTAAACTCAATAAGCCCAGTAAGATGAAAGTTTACCTTTAGGTAAAACTGATCTTGTTGGGCTTTTTTAAAAGCTTTTATTTCATTCAAAAGATAGGATGCTTAATATGAATGTATTAAAAATGCTTGCTTTAGATCGCTTCACAATTTTGCTGATTGTAATGGTGGTTTTAGCAACATTTCTACCTGTGCATGGGCAAGCTGCTGACATTTTTGGGAAAATAACCACGATTGCAATCGCAGTGTTGTTTTTTCTACATGGCGCTAAGTTATCTCGTGAAGCAATCATTGAGGGTGTCTTGCATTGGAAACTACATGCAGTCGTTTTTGCATTTACATTTGCGGTATTTCCAATCATAGGTTTGTTGGCTAAACCTGTTTTATTGCCTTTGCTTGGGCAAGAGCTTTATTGGGGTTTCTTGTTTATGTGCTTCTTGCCATCGACAGTGCAATCTTCAATCGCATTTACATCCGTTGCACGAGGGAATGTTGCAGCAGCCGTGTGTAGTGCTTCGTTTTCCAACTTAATTGGGATGTTCATCACCCCAGTGATGGTGAGTCTGTTCATTTTTGGTCAATCTAAACATGATTATGATCCGACATCTTCAATTATCGAAATTACCTTATTGTTGCTTGTGCCTTTTATCGCAGGGCAGTTATTAAGACCTTATGTATTTCCATTGATGCAGAAAGTACCGAGTATCGTCAGAACTTTTGACCAAGGTACGATTTTGATGGTGGTTTATGGTGCTTTTAGTGGTGCAGTCGTTGCAGGTTTATGGCATCAAGTGAGTTGGACAACTTTGATTTACTTGACTTTGGCGTGTTCAGTCTTCTTGACGATCATCATGTTGTTGGCATTGTATATCCCGAAATGGTTGGGTTTTAATAAGCCTGATCAGATTGCTATTTTCTTCTGTGGTTCGAAGAAAACATTGGCAAGCGGTGTTCCTATGGCACAGATTTTATTTATTGGACAGCCGATTGGTATGATTGTTTTACCAATTATGATCTTCCATCAAATCCAATTGATGGTCTGTGGCGTCATTGCAAACTATTGGTCTAAGCAAGATCATGAAAATGTCAAAATTCAGGAAGATTCTGTCTTAGATTAGTCGCATTATTGCTAAAGAGTGGGTATAATACTGCCCACTTGTTGTGCTTTGCTCTGACACTTATAGTCTCGGTGGGCTCAAAAGAAATGGTCTGTTATGGTGTTGATCTGCGGATTTATTTAAATATGAATGATTTAATTAAATCGCTTATTTCCTCAATTTGAGAGTGATCAATTGCGATGACAGCGAAACCTTTCTTAACTTAGGAGAATCGACCATGCGCGCCGATATTCACCCAAAATATGAAACTTTAGTTGCTACTTGTTCATGTGGTAACGTTATCGAAACTCGTTCAGCTTTAGGTAAAGAAACTGTATACCTAGACGTATGTTCAGCTTGCCACCCATTCTATACTGGTAAACAAAAGAATGTGGACACTGGCGGTCGTATCGATAAATTCAAACAACGTTTTGCTGGTATGTCACGTTCTGTTAAACGTTAATACCCGAAACAAAAAAGAACGGGCTTTAGCCCGTTTTTTTGTGCTTGAGATTTGAGTAATTATTTTAAAAAATAACGGCATAAAAATTAACAACATAAAAATACCCTCGATTCAAATCTGAAAAGAGGGTATTGATTGCTTCAAAAAAACTATTTACTGATCTTGTACATCTGTTAAATGATCCAGTTTTTTCTGGAAATATTCACCTTGTAGAAAGCGGACATCGACATTCCAAGCATTGGCAAAAGATCCCATATCATTTAAATTTTTCAATAACATTTCAACGGGTTTAATCGCATGGAATCTTTCCAATGTGTGTTGGAATTCAGTCATGCCTTTATCGGTATTTAACTTTTCAGTAAATGATTCATCAAGTGTTAATAAGTTTACATCAATTTGTTTTAAAATTGACTCACTTGAAATACTGGCACCAAAACGACGAATTGAAATTTCAGCGCCGTGATTACGGAGTACCTGAATTTGCTTTTGTGACTCAATGACACTCTTCGCAATATCTTCTTCATCAAACTGTAAGATCAATGGATGCGATTGGCGGCTTCCAACTATGGTTAAAAGTTTAGAAATTAGCTCAGGGAATTGTTTATCATGGAATAATACATGACGATTTAAATTCACAATTAATTTTGCTTCTGGGTATTGGGTAATGAAATTATGTAATTGTTTACATGCTTCAACCAAAATCCAACGATCTAGTTTAATCGATAATTCAATATCATCATCTAATTCAACAAGATTACTTACTTTTTTCCACTGATTTTCAAAGATAAAACCGCTGCTAACTTCATAGGTGTTTAGATTGCTATCTTCTTTATCGTAGAGTTGTTGGTATTTTAATTTAACTTCGCCTTTTTCAAGTGATTGCGAAATTTTTTCTAAAACTGGTGAAGTTTTGAAAATAGGGCTTGCTTGAGTAGGCTTTTCATTGGACTCGATAGGCGCATCGGCTATTTGCACATGCGCTTTAGGTTCAAGTTCAAAAGAGCTGGTTTCATAGGAGATCGGTTGAACTTGTTCAGACTGTGGTTCGATTGAAAGTTTAGGCTCAACGACAGCTAACTCAATTTTTGTTTCTTGTAATGTTGCGCTCAGCTGTTGGTCTAAAACGGAGTTTGTTTTATTTAAACGTTGGTCATAAGCTTGTGCTAAAAGTGCTTCAAAATTTGCTTCTATAAAAGTATCTTGTTGAATATTTGCATAGCCAATTTTTATGTTTAATGGATATGTTGTGCCATTCAGCTCAAGCAATTGTGGCTTTTCTAAAGCTTGTAAGCCTTGGATACGAGATTCTAAAATAGCATCAGATTCTGCTTGTAATACGACAGCATAGATCATCATATCAATTTGATGAACTGTAGTATTAGTTTGTTCCTTGATGAAGTTCTTAAAACCTTTTAAATATTCGAAAGCAGTTTGCCAATTGGCATTCAGCACTTGATCGGGGCAACTGGCAAAGCTAAATATAATCAAAGCATTTGATTTTGCTGGTTGATTAATTAGTGAATAATGGATGTGTTGAAAACAACTAGCGATTGATGATAGCCCTTTTTTTGGAAGGTCAGACGATTGAGTTGTCGACTTTTGAGCTACAGTATTCGTTTCAATCGCAATTTGAATGCTGTCATTCTCATTTGTGGGTAAAAACTCAATTTTTAGCGGATTCTCTGTTTTGGCATTTTCATTTAGTGTGTCAATTTCAAAACGTGCAAACTCAAATTGACCTTGAGTTATTTTTCT
Organism: Acinetobacter sp. WCHAc060033; assembly: GCF_004209125.1. NCBI lineage: Bacteria > Pseudomonadati > Pseudomonadota > Gammaproteobacteria > Moraxellales > Moraxellaceae > Acinetobacter > Acinetobacter sp. WCHAc060033. The sequence goes on from NZ_SGSW01000006.1 coordinate 26,332, forward strand.
AAAACGTTGTTTGAAATCATTGAGATTTTTAGGCTTTAAAATATCTAGGAGTGGTAATCCAATCAGTTCAGATTCATCACTTAAGCCGAATAGTTTTAAGTATTCAGCATTGGCTTCGGTATGGATGCCTTCTTGAATAATCGCAACAGCTTTGTGTTGTTCTTCAACCAGCGCTTGGGCTTGATTTTTTGCATTTTCAAGGTCATTTAAAAGGTGGTTCTTTGTCTGTTGCGTTCGACTATAAGATAAAGCTCGAATAAGGCTCACATAAAAACGCTCAGTATATTCAAGATTTACGACATCATAAATGCCTTTTTGGATATAAGAGAGATACTGTTCTGGTTGATAATCTTCAGGTTTTAAAAATAAAACAGGAATATCAACTTCAGAAGATGCTTGAATTAGAGTGATCGCTTGTTCAATTTTAATATCGTAAGCACGGCCAAAAATGATGAGATCCCAAGTTGTATTGAGTTGCTTCTCGAAACTTTTCAATTCATCGAGCAGGAGTGCTTGGACTTGATGATTCTTACTTTGAAATAACTCAATGATTTCATTATAACGAATTTGGTTGTCATCAATAATGAGCAATCGAGTTTCAGAGAGTTTTAGTTTCTTCGATAGTAATAAATTTCTCACTTCAAGGCTTCCCATACATCTTGATTATTCAAATTGGTTGATTGTTTCTGAATGAATTGTTCAATCAAATGATTCTGTTCATCATTCATGAGTTCAAACTCATATTGAGCAAAACTTTGTGTAATTAACAGTGTTTTCGTTAAATAGACCTTAATTTCTTCTGTTTCTAAGCGCAAATAAATGGCTTGCTGCTCTTTGAAAAAAGGTAAGTTTGGCAAAATGATTGAAATATCAGATTCGTTTAAATTTTGTACGATCACCATTAGGCAGGGGTGAAAATTTACAGTCGACCGATCGGCAGGTACTTTGACAGCGCAAGGATAAATGTCTTGAGCCAATACCTCTAAACCAACTTCATACGTTTTGTTGACAGATTGTTTAATCCAACGAATGATCGCACCTTTCCATTTATTATTTAGGCTTTCATTGATTAAAATGAACTCACCGGTTCTTAAACTTTTAGGGGCCACATTGTCCCAACGAATTCGATAGCCATTCATACTGATGTCAAGGACTTGTGCTTGATATATTTGCTTTGCTTCACGGTCTAAATGTTTAATATCACTAAAGTTTGAAGCGACGTCAGAACCCGAAGCAATAGATGAATGCTTATTGGACTCAGATTGGAGTCCGTAATTGCTATTTAAATTTAAAGTTTCGGCAAAGTTTTTTGCTTTTGATAAGTAAAAATGCGCTGTTGGTATGCTGAAACACATTTGTAGTTGCGCAGAATATTCATAACGCTCATGTTGACGTTCTGTGGTTGTTCCTAAAACATTTTGAACGTGAAATTTAAGCGCAGCAGATAAGTAAAGCTGCTCATTTTTAGATAAGTACTCAGATTCTCTATGAATAGTTGAGTTTACGTGTTCGAGTAAGTTTTGGGTTGAAATATATAAACTGGTATGAAAATTAACATGTTGTTTGCGATTATAGATCGGAGGAACGTCTTTAGAACCATCGACGATATAACGAGAAAGCATGGTTTCACGAGGTAATACTTGAACCAATTTCACCCAATCAAAAGTACATTGATACAGTGCTTGAGTCTCTGTTGGACGAATCTGATGCGTATTAAAAATATCCAACAACAATACTTGCGCATAGGCTTGTTGAATATTTTGAATGGTAAAATGTGTACCTTGTAGCTGATTTATATTGATATTGTGTTCTTGGTTTTTAACTGCAAGTTCATAAAGGTGGTGTGTCGCTAACCACTGATGTGTTAAGCGTCCGCTATAAATCATTTGTTGCTGAATCAATAACAAACCGAGTTGTTCTAGGGCATAAAAAGTCGCAAGTGTACGTGCTGTTTTTAGATTACGTTTTTGCTTAAAGTTAAAAAATGAAAGTTTATTTGAAGTAAGTTCTTGATGGCTACGTTGTACAATGTTGATATAAACATTGGTAAAATAAGTACGAATTCTTGAAGATAAATCAACAATATGATCAAGTCTTTCAGATTGAGAAAGTCCTTGATTTAAAATATTTTTTTCTAAGCTGGATAAAATACTTTCTGTAATTGGATGTAAGATTTGAATCAGATCAAAGCGCAGAGTTTCACTGCAATTCAATTCACTAATCTCACAAATCGCTTGTAATACAGACTGAGATGTATCCCCGAGTTGCATGATTGATAATGTCGCAACCCAAGCAGTGACAGACTCTACTGAACTATCAGCAAAACTCAACTTGTCTCTTTGTAAAACCGTGATATTTTGAAAAATTTCAGAAATTTCTTTATTTATCATGAGTATTTTCAACTCTTAAAAGGTTGTGACTCCAAAAAGCGGTGTCTTATTATTTTCTCCCGCAACCTCACGTACTAGTTTTGGCACTAGATAACCGGGTAAGCTCGCTAAGACTTCCTTATAAATGTGATCAATTTTTTCTGCCCCTAAATCAAAATGATGTGCACCTTTTACTTTATCTAAAACATGCAGATAATAAGGTAAAATTTGTGCTTCAAAAAGTCGCTGACTTAAATCAACTAAAGTTTGTGCAGAATCATTCACACCTTTCAGTAAAACAGCCTGATTCAACACAAGAATATTTTGTTTTGCTAAGTAGGATAGCTTCGAACAGGTCAAATCATCTAACTCAGCAGGATGGTTTGAGTGTACCACTAGAATTACACGTAGCCTACTGTTTTTCAATAAAGAAACCAGTTCTTCGTCGATTCTTTCAGGAATGACAATCGGAACACGTGAATGAATTCGCAAGATTTTAATTTGTTTGAGAGATTCTAGACGTTCTATCCAAAGTGCTAATTTACGATTAGATAAAGTTAAAGGGTCACCACCACTGAGGATCACTTCATTAATTTCAGAATGTGCTTCTAAATAATTTTTGATGTTAAGCCAATCTTCACTTTTGGGTAGATTTTCTTGATAAGGAAAATGACGACGGAAACAATAACGACAATGAACAGCACATGCACCTGTTAAGGTCAGCAAAAAACGTGATTTATATTTATGTAGGACTCCTGGAATCTGATTGGCTTGCTCTTCACCTAAAGGATCAGTCACAAAGCCTTCATGTTCTTCTAGTTCTAGGTGATGTGGTAAAACTTGCAGAAGCAGGGGATCCAAAGGATTACCAATGTCCATTTTTCTCACAAAAGCACGTGGCACACGTAATTTAAATTGTTGCGATGCCAAAATCGCACCTGACAATAGCTGATCTACTGAAAGTTCGAGTACTTCTAATAGTTCAAGGGGATCTGTAATGAGGTCACTCATTTGAGCTTGCCAGTTTTGCTCTTGATAAAGGTAATTCAACATGCCATCTATGATAAAAATAAAATTTGGAAATTGCTTTTCGTCACGAAGAAATTTTTAAACAGGTCTGAATCAAGTCATTAAGCTGATTTAATTTATAGATTCATCGTGTTTAACTTAGACTAAAGCCAATGAATCGGAGATTTTACCCTCAATCTGACCAATCTGGGGTAATTTTTCATTGCTTCACGATGTATTGCTCATTTAGAATACGAAAAACGTAAAATACATTCTCTACGCTGATGTTTTGTATTGTGATAGATCGGGTGATTTTTTGCAGTATCTCAGTAGAGATTTAAATTAGTAAGTTCGGAGTGAGCCTTTCATGGCCTATTATTCTACAAACGATTTCAAAGCTGGCCTAAAGGTTATGCTGGATGGTAACCCATGTTCAATCATGGAAAACGAATATGTAAAACCAGGTAAAGGTCAAGCATTTAACCGCGTAAAACTACGTAATCTTAAGTCTGGTAAAGTTCTCGAAAAAACTTTCAAATCAGGTGATTCTTTAGAAGCGGCTGATATTGTAGAAGTTGAAATGGATTACCTTTACAACGATGGTGAAATGTGGAACTTCATGGATCCTGTATCTTTCGAGCAAATTGCAGCGGATAAAACTGCAATGGGTGATGCTGCGAAATGGTTGAAAGATGATTCTAACGAAAAATGTACAATCATGTTGTTTAATGGTGTTCCATTAACAGTGAATCCACCAAACTTCGTTGTTTTAAAAATCGTTGAAACTGATCCAGGTGTTCGTGGTGATACTTCTGGCGGTGGCGGTAAACCAGCTAAACTTGAAACTGGTGCTGTTGTACGTGTTCCATTATTCGTTCAACAAGAAGAAAGTGTTCGTGTAGATACCCGTACTGGTGACTATTTAGAACGTGCTTAATCATTTTTGATATAAAATGATGATGCAAAGGATAGCGAAAGCTATCCTTTTTTTTGGATAAAAACATAATAAAAATAGAAAATTTTTATAGAAATGTAATTTTTACAAAAAAAATAGAGTTATAGACTAAAGTCGTAGATCGACGCTAGGTGAATAATAGTAGAGTCAAATAGTCTGAATATTAAAACGATTTAATTAAAAGAATACAATGCTCAGACTGAGGTCATTGTGATGTCACGTTAAACGTACATATTCAAACCAGTTTTACTGCTTAAGTCTTAGATGAAAATAAATATATGAGGAGTAGAGTCCACAGGGAAAGAGTCACACGGAAATGCATTACGCTTTATAAAAACAATGGAACTGCTTTTTGTAATCAAGATGTGAGGTTTTAATGGAAAATATTCAATCAAAATCATCACCCTTATCAAAACTGGTTTGGGTGATTGTCGCCATCATTGGCGCAGTATCATTTGGGATACTTGCGGTCAGTAAAGGGGAGCATGTAAACGCCGTTTGGCTGGTGCTTGCCGCAGTCTGTGTATATAGCATTGCATATCGCTTTTACAGTTTATTTATCGCCACTCGAGTTTTTGAGCTTAATTCAAGACGCCTAACACCTGCACATCGTTTAGCAGATGGTTTGGATTATGTTCCCACCAATAAATATGTTTTATTCGGTCATCACTTTGCAGCCATCGCAGGTGCAGGTCCATTGGTCGGTCCGATCCTCGCGGCTCAAATGGGTTATTTGCCTGGTACAATTTGGCTTTTGGTCGGGGTTGTACTGGCAGGTGCTGTTCAAGACTTTTTAGTGTTATTTATCTCAACACGTCGTGATGGGCGCTCTTTAGGTGAAATGGCGAAGCAAGAGCTTGGTTCATTTGCGGGTGTGATCGTGATGCTAGGTGCTTTGGGGGTAATGATCATTATCCTTGCTGTATTAGCGCTTGTTGTCGTTAAAGCACTGACCAATAGTCCATGGGGTGTATTTAGTATTGCAGCGACAATACCGATTGCCTTATTCATGGGTGTGTATATGCGTTTTATACGCCCAGGAAAAATTGCTGAAGTTTCAATCATCGGTTTTGTACTGATGATGGCTGCCATTATTTATGGTGGTGATATTGCTGCACATCCTTATTGGGGACCATTCTTTACTTTGACTGGTAAAGAGTTGACTTGGGCACTGATCATTTATGGTTTTGTTGCTTCAGTATTACCCGTTTGGTTATTGCTTGCACCACGAGATTATTTATCGACATTCTTGAAAATTGGTGTGATCGTTGGTCTAGCCGTGGGTATCATGGTTGCAATGCCAATGCTCAAAATGCCTTCGGTGACACATTTTGTTGATGGTACTGGCCCTGTATTTGCAGGTTCAATGTTCCCATTCTTATTCATTACGATTGCATGTGGTGCGATTTCAGGTTTCCACGCATTGGTATCTTCAGGTACAACACCAAAACTAGTCGATAACGAAGCCAATATTCGTGTTATTGGTTATGGTGGTATGTTGATGGAATCATTTGTTGCAATTATGGCAATGATCTGTGCAACAGTACTTGAGCCAGGTGTGTATTTTGCAATCAATGCGCCAGCAGCAGTGTTAGGAACAACAGTTGAATCAGCTGCAGAAGCTGTTCGTACTCTAGGCTTTGTAGTAACACCAGAGTCATTGTCATTACTTGCAAAAGAAGTAGGTGAATCTACGATTCTGTCTCGTACTGGTGGTGCGCCAACTTTTGCAATTGGTATGGCACATATCATTACAGAGATTTTCAATAATCGTTCAATGATGGCGTTCTGGTATCACTTTGCAATTTTATTTGAAGCACTATTCATTTTAACTGCTGTAGATGCAGGTACGCGTGCTTGTCGTTTTATGGTTCAGGATACTGTAGGTATTGTTATTCCTGCGCTTAAAAACTCGCATAACTTTGTCGGTAATTTAATCGGTACGGCTGTTGCTGTTGCAGGTTGGGGCTTCTTTGTATACCAAGGTGTCGTTGATCCATTGGGTGGTATCAATAGCTTATGGCCTCTATTTGGTATCGGTAACCAGATGTTGGCAGCAATGGCATTGATTCTCGGTACAGTCATTTTATTCAAGATGAAGAAAGAGAAATATGTGTGGGTGACAATTGTTCCTACGGTTTTCTTATTCATCACCTGTATGACAGCGGGCTGGCAAAAAATATTCCATTCAAATCCAAAGATTGGTTTCCTTGCACAAGCGGATAAGTTCTCTGCTGCAATTGCCAAAGGTGAGATTTTAAAACCTGCGAAAACGCTTGAAGAGATGCAAACCATTGTATTGTCGAATCAAATTAATGCCGCACTTTGTGCATTCTTTATGATTGTGGCAATTATTATGGTAATTGCAGCGATTGGTGTGATTCGTCGTGCTTTAGCAAGTCCTACTCCAACTGTAAATGAAGCTCCAGCAGTTTATGCAGATCCTGAAGAAACTATTGTAACTTCAGCAAAACATTAATCGGTTTGAGAGGTGAGTAAGATGAATCTTAAATTCGCCAAAGGTGGAAAGACGGTGATTTATAAAATCATCAAGATGACCATTATGTCGCAAAAAGACCTGATTTTTAATCCTAAAAATTGGTCGCGCATTGCGACGCTGTGGACGCGTTTACAGCAAAGTTTCCGTTTGATGGTGGGTGTTCCAGATTATCAGAACTATTTGGAACACATGAAAAAAAACCATCCTGATCTTGATGTGATGGATGAAAAGACTTTTCATCGCTATTGTGTCGATGCACGTTATCCATCTGCGAAAGGCGGCTTGAAGAAGTGTCCGTGTTAATTGACATTTGAATAGACAAAAAACGGCATTTTAGGATGCCGTTTTTTTTATTGAAATTTATTTATTTTGGGTGTTATTGATAAACTGATTGGTATATTGGGAAAGCCTGTTACCTAAGTGAAGATATTTATTTTTGACCGCTACAATGTCAACCTATGGCTCAAATGTATTAAGCTATATATCAAAAGTGTAAAATAGAAATAGCCCTTGTATTTGCTTTGAGTATTCCTTAAAACCGTGTATGTTAATCAAATTGCTTAAAATTTTTATTGGGGAATAAAAGGTGATTTGGGGAACAACAGCGCAAAAAGTGTCGGAACAAAATAGTGCCAATGAATATTCAGATTTAGCTGCCTATTACCCAAAAATTGATGAATTTTTAACGAAAATCAACCAAATTATTTTAGATAAAGAACAGCAAACTAAACTCGCATTATGCAGTCTGTTAGCTGGCGGGCATTTACTGTTTGAAGATTTGCCAGGCTTGGGGAAAACGACATTGGCAAGTAGTTTGTCACATCTTGCAGGTTTGGATTTTCAACGTATCCAATTTACCAATGACATGCTGGCAAGTGATGTGATCGGTATCAATATGTTTAATCAGAAAGAACATCAATTTGAATTTAAACATGGCCCTATTTTCACGCAAATTTTACTTGCTGATGAGATCAACCGCTGTAGCCCCAAAACCCAAAGTGCGCTTCTAGAAGCCATGGAGGAGGGGAATGTCACTGTAGATGGAACGCGTTATGAATTGCCTAAACCATTTTGGGTGATCGCAACACAAAACCCATTGTTCCAAAGTGGAACATACAGTTTACCTGAATCCCAACTTGATCGCTTTCTGATGCGTTTGTCACTTGGTTATCCATCACGAACAGCAGAAAAACAGCTCTTACAACAAAGTTCACGTCATGATTTGATTGGAAATTTAAAAGCAATATTCGAACAGCAAGAAATTTTGCAATTACAAAGTAATGTTAATCAAATTACGATGAATGATTTAATTTTGGATTATATCCTTGATTTAGCAGAAGAAACTCGCAAAGGTCGTCATGGATTGTCTACTCGAGGTGTATTGGCTTTAAAGAAAGCAGCTCAAGCCTATGCCTTGATTGAAAAACGTAACTTTGTCATTGCAGATGATATACAAGCAGTCTTTGTCGCTGTGGTATCTCACCGTATTGGTTTAGGTGAGTCCGAAAGTTTTGCGTTGATGCAAAAAGTTGCAGTTAAGGGTTAATGGAGCATCATTATGCTACGTCAACGCTTTGAAAAATGGCTACATCTTCGTTTTCGTTATACCAGTATTCGTACGCTGAAGCAAAATGAAGTCTTGGTTTTTATTTACCAACAAGGCTTTTTGTATCTAGTACTGATTCTAATCACTTTTATTGCTGGGATTAATTATGCTAATAATCTGATCCTGGCTTTCTGCTTTTTAATCAGCGCCATCCTATGTATCAGTTTTTACCTGAGTTTTAAGCAATTGCATGCTGTGACGATACAAGTCATTGCAGATGAAGTTGGGCGAGTGAATGAAGCTTTTACAGTGAAAGTTATTCTGCAACAAGCAAAGGCAACACCGAAATTTCTCAACTTTAAAATCAAAGAAATAGAACAGGTTGATTCGCAAATTTCAACTGATTTAACAGAAACCAGCGTTAGTTCACAGCGCTCTAAATCTAAACCTTTTAAAAGCAACATTAAAAAAATCGATGAGAGAATTCAATCTGAACTTTTTGCGGAAAAGCAGAAAATTGTCGAGTTAAAGTTTATTCCCAAACAACGTGGAGAATTTAAAGTTCCTGCGATTCAAATTTTCTCAACCTATCCGCTGGGTTTGGTTCGGGCATGGACATATATTTATTTAACAGAAAGTTATTGGATTGCACCTGAAGCAAAACCTCTAGCATTAAATTTTAATCATTCCTCAAATACGGGTGAACCTGATTATGACGAGTTTAAAGAACTCCGAAATTTTAAATTAGGCGATTCTTTGCAAAGTATTTCGTGGAAGCATGCATCGCGTGGGCAAGGTTTATTTGTAAAGCAGTTTGAAGATTTGGTTGATGCACATGCGGTCTATATTGATTATGCCAAAATGCCGAGTGCAGATCATGAAGAAAAGCTATGTTTTATGATGGAATTGGTTGATCAATGTGAGCAAGTTCAGATGCCATATTGTGTCATTCTTCCTTATGCACAAACTGAAAATGGCGTCGGGCTAAGTCACTATAATCATGTCAAAATACTTTTGGCACAGGCTTGAGGTTTGAAGATGAATCGTTCTATACAAATCTCGATTTTACTTGCCTTGAGCTTAATTTGGCTTGCTCAAGTTGCATTTATACCTATTGCATTATCCATTTTATTTTTAATCAACATTATTGGATTAGGGTTTTATTATTATAAATATAATCAACATGCGCTTATAGATTTTCCTAAATATCCAAAACTTATCTTTGCTTTTTTGGCATTGGTCATTATTTACTTTGATGCAAAAACATTTTTAGGTGTAGAAGCTGGGACAGCTGTACTGTCTACATTTTTATTTGCTAAAGCATTAGAAACGAAGAATAAACGTGATTTTATCATCCTGTTTAATTTTGCTTTATTCGTCAGTGCAAGTTTATTTCTACATAGCCAAGCTTTTTGGATGGCACTTCTGGTTCTGTGTTGTCTGATCAGTTGTTTGGTTGGTTTATACCGTGTTCAAACAGCACATTTCGATATTCAACAATCTGTATTTCAGTCATTGAGATCTGATTCATTACATATTGTGAAATTTATTGGTCTAGCTCTACCGTTTTTTCTTTTATTGTTTATGTTTTTCCCACGTTTGCCACCGCTTTGGCAAATTCCTATTCCCAATAATAAAGCGACAACTGGTTTGAGCGATACCATGTCGCCAGGTGATATTGCAGAACTTTCACAATCGAGTGCTTTAGCATTTCGTATTATTGGTGATATGCAACAGTTGCCAAAACGTGATCAACTCTATTGGAGAGCACTGGTATTAGATCATTATGATGGAATCACTTGGACAAGTGATGGTGCAAATAAGCAGCCTAAATCATTGACAAATATACAAGGTCAAGTAGGTGGCTTTCATTATCAATATTTAGCGACTGATCCAACCCAGCAATGGATAACTGGTTTAGACAAATCAATACCTGTTGAGCAACGCTTTTATTTACATCAAGATTGGTCGATTACACCGAGAAGATTGGTTCAGCGTACTCAACCGATTCAATTACAATGGATTGGTGATCAAGTCCGTGATGTTGTAGATGAAAAATCTGTCCAATTTCTATTTAAAAATAATCTTAATTATCCAAAAAATAGTGATCGTCAAGCGCAACAATTTGCCTTAAAAATGTTTCAGCAAAGTCAATCGAATCCGCAAATTTATATTCAAAATATTCTAAATTGGTATAAGCAGGAAAAGTTTATTTACACGCTTAGCCCTGGAACACTTGGCAGCAATCGTATAGATGCATTTTTATTTCAGTCTAAACAAGGTTTTTGTGAACACTATGCGTCTAGCTTTGTCATGTTGATGCGTTATGTGGGTATTCCAGCTCGTGTAGTAACTGGCTATCAAGGAGGAGAGTTGGCGCCTGATGGTCAAAGTTGGGAGGTGCGTCAGCTCGATGCGCATGCTTGGGCAGAGGTGTATCAAGATGGACAATGGCATCGTATTGACCCAACGGCAATCATTGCACCAATGCGTTTAAACCAAGGCATGCAAAATATGATGCGTGATAATTCCGCTATTTTTGGTGACGCAACCTATTCAAATTTAAGGTTACAACAATTATCTGTATTAAGAACATTAAGAATTTGGAGTGATTACGCCAGTTATCAATGGCAAAGTAAGGTCGTTGGCTATGATGCAGAAAAGCAAAATAGTTGGATGAAAAAGTTAGGGCTAGATTCCTCCTATAGTTATGGGCTTGTGCTTATATTCGGTATTTTAGGCTTATTGGCTGTGTATTGGGGAGTAAGCAAATTTTATCAACGTCAACAATTGTCAGCATTTGAACAGATCATGTTGAATTTTAATCAGAATCTAGAGCCTGATTTTCAAAAAGCGGAATCAGAGACTTTTCAACAATGGATGAAGCGTTTATCTCAACATTCAGGGAAGCAGGATTGCTTTGAACAAGCCAATCAAATTTTCCAAAATATCGTTTATTTACCGACTCAAAATCAGCAAGATATTCAAAAATTTAAGTTTTTGCTCAAAGAATGTGCTGACGCATTGAAGCAAAGAAAATAAACCTTGAGATATTATAAAAAAATGATAATATTCTCAGCACTTCAGGTGTATAGCTCAGTTGGTTAGAGCGCTACGTTGACATCGTAGAGGTCTCCAGTTCGAGTCTGGATATACCTACCATAATTCGATTATAGATGTATTTATATGTACATATATAGTCACTAAAAGCCCCTAAATTCAATAATTTAGGGGCTTTTTTTATGTTCTATGCATTTATATGGATCTGTATAGTACAGCCCTATTTGTATCACCACGTGTATCACTGTTTAATAATCTAACTCGGTGATACAAGGTGTAATACATGTTACGGAAAGATATAAAGAAAAGACCGTTTAGTGAAAAAACCTTAGCATCCTTAGAATCTGAAGAAAAAGACTATCGTGAACTGGACGGTGCGGGCTTATATTTTTTAGTCAAAAAATCAGGTGTTAAAAATTGGCAGTATCGTTACAAGAATTCTGAAGGTAAATGGGCTTGGATGGGCTTAGGTGCTTATCCTCAAGTGAGTGCTCAACTTGCTCGTCAAAAAGCACGAGAATTTACTTCAACTCTTTCTAAAGGTGAAAGTCTGAAGTCGAAGAAAGTACTGCTCGAGGAACGAAAAGAGCTTGAAAGCTTTTACTTTGAAAACCTAATGTGAGAGTGGCTGGACACTAAATCAAGTAAGTGGGGTGAGGCAACATACACGAAAGCTCAAAAATCTATTGAGAAGCACATTATTCCAGTGTTTGGTCAAGGTAATTACAAAGAGATTACACCAAAAGAGTGGTTTGATTTTTTCCAAGGACTACAACGTACTTTAGGTATTCATACTCAGATTGAGAAATTGGTTTCATACGTACGTGGTTGCTATGACTGGGCAAAGTTTAAAGGCAAGATAAATTCAAATCCAATAGCAGGCATGAGCAAACATCTAGATGCCTACGAGTCAGGGAACATGAATTTCGTGACTGTTGATGAATTACCAGCTTTACTTAAGAAAATTCGTAATAATAAAAAGCGCGCCATCGGCATTGGTCTTGAGTTGCTTATTATACTATTCCCACGTCCAGGTGAGTTAAGGATGGCAAAGTGGGAGCAATTCGATTTTAAAAAAGCCTTATGGACCAAACCTGCAGAAATGACCAAAACACGTCAGGAACATCAAGTTCCACTATCTAAGCAAGTAGTTACATTACTCACAGAGTTAAGATCCATTCAGCCAGAGTCTGAGTTCTTGTTTCCGAGCCGTCTTTCTGTCAATAAAACGATTAGTGATATGACATTTAATTTAGCTCTGAATCGCTTGGGGTATAAAGGAAAACAAAATCCTCACGGTTTTAGACATCTTGCAAGTACCATTTTGAATGACAAATTCAGTAATCAAGAACAAGTGATAGAAGTATGTTTGGCGCATAAGAAAAAAGGCGTCAAGGGTGTTTATGATAAATCACAGCATTTAGATGAACGCCGTGTGTTGATGCAGTGGTGGGCTGATTATTTAGATGAATTGGTCAATTAAAAAGTAAACCTTTTTCTTGAACTTAGAATAAAAAATCTCTGGAGATTTTAAGAGCTGTGATCAACTGCTATTAACGTAATTTTTCAGACATAGTAATGAGACGTACCGAGTTAAAGAAAAAAGGTTATTTGGCAGATACAGTTCTTACTGCACTAGAAGTGGAAATGCAAGACTATCGATTATGGGACAGTCCAAATTTATATTTTTTAGTAAAGGCGAATGGCAGTAAAAGTTGGCAGTTCAGATATAAGAATGAAATTGGAATATGGACTTGGAAAGGACTAGGTCAATATCCGAAAGTGAAGTCTAGCCAAGCTCGAAAAATTGCACGTACCTTCTTAAATGAAATAGAAGAAGGTACATTTTTCAAAAATAGAGAAGAGGAAGCCCAAACATATTCTCTGACGACATTAATGGAAGGTTGGCTCAATACAAAGCTCATAAACTGGGACAAAAAAACCTATCAAAAAGCAAAGGCATCTATTCAAAACCATATTTATAGCAACTTTGGTCAGCATGATTTTAGATATATCTCAGCTAAAAAATGGTTTGATTTTTTTCAGAGTTTACAAAGAGAAGTAGGAATTAAGAGCCAAGCTGAAAAACTATTTTATTATATTAAAGATGCTTATGATTGGGCTGAGGTGAGCCATGGATTTAAAGAAAATCCTGTTAAAAATTTAAAAAAACGTTTAGATAAATATCAAAGCAATAATTTTAATTTTGTTGATATTGTAGAATTACCAAACCTAATAAAAAGTATAAGATCATATACAAATGAGTCAATTGCCATAGGGCTGGAATTAATGTTGCTTTTGTTTCCAAGACCTGGAGAGCTGAGGTTGGCTGAATGGAAGCATTTTGATTTAGACAAAAGAATTTGGATTAAACCAGCAGAGCTTACGAAAACTAGAAAAATACATAAAGTGCCATTATCTGAGCAAGCGGTAAAGCTTATCTATCGGCTAAAGCAAATTCAAAGAGAATCGGATTATCTTTTTCCAGGAAGGGGTACACGAACGAAACCACTTTCAGATGGAGCATTTAATAAAGCTTTGGCGTCTTTAGGTTATGGGGGTAAACAAGACCCTCATGGTTTTAGACATCTTGCCTCAACTGCGCTTAATGAAGCTTTAAGCAGTAAATTACAAGTAATTGAAGCAGCTCTAGCACATGTCAAAAAAGGAACAAAAGGTATATACGACAATGCTGAGCACTTTGAAGAAAGAATAGAATTGATGCAATGGTGGTCTGATTACATCAATTCTTTTGTCTAATTTTTTATTTTTAATATTCAAAGTCACTTTTCATAGTGACTTTTTTTTACAGTTTTATCTCAAAATAATTTTCAATTTTTGGTCTTTGCTACGCTTTACTTAATGTCTTTATTTGAGATTAAAAATGGGTTGTGTGATTAATAAAAATGAATCTGAATTAACTGAAAAAATTGAACAATCTGAAGTATTCAGCATTGTTCAGATAAAGCCTTTCTTATTGAGTTACAACACTGTATGTAAGCTTCTAGGTATAGAAAGAAACGCATTGCGAAATTTAATGAAGAAAGATGACAGCTTCCCAAAACCCTTGAAAATGGGGCAATCTCGTCAAGCAGCTGTCTATTTTGATCGGGAAGAAATTGAAGTCTGGTATCAAGGGTTTAAAGAAAGATGCCGAGGTCAAAATGAGAAAATTTAAAAAACTAAAAAGGATTTTAAACATGGCTCAAAAATCTGGAAAAGGTTCCATTAATAAGAAATATGCATTAGTAACCAAGCTATATCAGCCGTATATCAATATGGAAGTAAACCAAGTCGATATAGAAGATATTATTTTCAATATTGATAAGAAAGCATTGATATTGGGGGATGGTTTTTGGCTGAAAATAGAGGGAAAGACTTATATCTTTGTTGGTAATACGGCGCTTTGCGTGTACTTGCATCTCAAATACGTCGGAATGGATGAGATACTTCAGCAACTCTATGGAAAACGAGAGTTAACTGAAGAAGACAAAGAACAGTTACTCAAAATAAGGTATTCTTGAGTTGGGAATGACTAAGGCATAGGAATTCTATGCCTTTTTACTAACTTCTACAAAGTTCCCAATATGGTACTTAAAGCTTAAAAATAGATTATTAAGTACCTTTTTAGGGACTCAGGGAGGGTGCATGTTAAGTAAGTCAGATTCTCCTCGATATATTGCAGAAGAGTTTGGAAGAAGACTCAAAAGATTAAGATTGAATAAAAATTTGCGTCAAATTGATGTGGCTGCACATTCGGGTTTATCTCGTAAAATAATTCTGAATGCCGAAATTGGGAATGTGACGCTCGAA
The DNA here is from genome assembly GCF_004209125.1 of Acinetobacter sp. WCHAc060033. Classification (NCBI taxonomy): domain Bacteria; kingdom Pseudomonadati; phylum Pseudomonadota; class Gammaproteobacteria; order Moraxellales; family Moraxellaceae; genus Acinetobacter; species Acinetobacter sp. WCHAc060033. Next base: position 41,583 of record NZ_SGSW01000006.1, read on the forward strand.
AATCTTATTCAAATTCTCTATACACTAAATGCCTTAGACGATTTGGATAGTTTTTTGCCAGAACCACCTTTATCACCAATACAACTTTTAAAACTAAAAGGAAAGGAGAGGCGGAAAGCTTCAAAATCAACGGCGATGAAAAAAGTAGATAAAAAAGATTTGGGCTGGTAAGGGATATTAAATATATTAATTTAACCTGAATCCTTCTTGATCCAATCATGTAAAAGAAATGTGTAAAATCGAACCTGGTCGTTGAAGACATAGGTTGTGCGGTAATTCCCTTATGGTTTCAACCACCTTTTATAGTCTGTTTGGGGCTTAAGCTATGTTTAATATTGCAAAAGCGGTTCAAGAACGAGTGAAAGGATTTCACCTTGGACATGTCTTTTCTGTGGACGAATTTACACAGCTTGGTAAGACTGAGGTGGTTTATCAGGAGCTCCATCGTTTAACTAAGCAAGGCGTGATTAATCGCATTCAGCACGGTGTTTATTATAGACCTGAACCAAACCGTATGTTGAAGGGGCGATACTTGAGTCCTGATGTTTATGAAGTGGTCAAAGTGATTGCTGAAAAAAATGGTGAACTCATCCAAGTTCATGGGGGTATGGCCGCAAATCGTCTTGAATTAAGCACTCAGGTTCCAGTGATGGATGTGTTTTATACCTCAGGTAACTCTCGTGAATTTAAGATTGGCGGCACTCGGGTAAGATTGCTGCATACTAAAAACAGCAAATTTTTCCAACATCCATTTGACAGCCGTGTAGGAGTGGCTATATCAGCATTACTCTTTTTGGGAAAAGAGATTGTTGATTTGAATATGATTAAAAAGCTTGAGAAGAAGCTTATATCTGAAGAGTGGATATTGCTTTATCAGTCCTCTTTGCCTGCATGGTTGCATAAGTTACTGGATGAGCAAAAGACAAAGTTCTACTTTATAAGCCAACCACTTTAAATAAAAGCCTTTAGCCTGTTAAGGCTAAAGGCTGTCTTCTCACTCAGGGTACTTAGATCATGTTAATTCAAAATATGGTTCATCTTTAAACCTCTTCCAATCTCCATCCAAATCAATTGAGACATTAAGTCCTAAAACTGCTTTTTCATAGCATCTGCAATCTGATGAGAGTATTTTCAATCTTAGGAAACAGTATCTGCAACTCCGGCTGTAAGATCAAATGCATGACCTGCAGAATGTCTCATCCTTGTAGTGAATCATTGGCTTAACCAGGATTCAGGTTAATTTTAATATTAAGTATAAAGGGCACTCTTATTTGGGAAAGGGATTAAGGATGCTCTTGATTCTAATAACTAGGATTTATTCATGTTGTATGGCTGTGTAAAACATTGATAAAACCTCATTGTAGACTTCCTGCATAGTGATGAGTCCAGATCTATTAAAACCATATTTTTCAAAATATTGGTTGTCTGTGAAGTATGCAACAGCCTGATAAGTATTAAGGTGTTCAGCAACTCCAAGTTCTTGGCAGAAAGACCTATTAAATTGAATTTGAAGCGCCGTATTCTCAATAATCTTGGTCGCAATCATCTTAGAGATATGACGTATATTTAAGTTTTGAATTGCTGGGTGGATAAAAGTAGGTAGATGGCTTGGTGAGTTGCTCATACTAGACTCCTAAAGTGAATTTACTTCAATGGTCTGTTATGAAAGAATGCAAAGGTAAAACGTCGAAATTTTACATTCTTTCATTTCAGTGATGTGAGATGAAAAGCATGAGTGCTTTATTGTCGAGATAAGGCACTCATGCACATACACTATTCTTCATATTAAATTTCCTCTTTTAATTTCTTTTGATGATGTCTTTTTGTCGAAATAGACAATAAAATACTGACAATATATATATTGAAAATTGTCTATATAGTCAAGTTTTATTGTCGATTTATGGTGTTTTATGCTGGCTGAAATGGATTCTGAGTTGTTTTGTGTTCGGCTCAAAGAAATAAGAAAACAAAGAAAATTGACTCAGCAAGAACTTGCTGAAAAGTCTGGTATTCCATCTACGTCGATTTCCCATATTGAAGCTGGCTCTCGCAAGCCCTCTTTAGAAAATTTTTATAAGCTCGTGGTTGTCTTAAATGTGTCTGCTGACTATCTACTAGGGCGTATAGAACGTTGTTCAGATGTAGGTAACGATCCAATTGCTAAATCAATTCAAGAGTTACCTGAGTTGGAGAGAGAGATGATTCAGAAATTCATCTTGTCTTTGCAAAAAGCATAACTGGAACAATCACTGCTCAAAGAGGATAAGCAGATTAAATTTATTTGGAACGAATATGAATATTACTGAATTAAAACAATTAGAAGATCAACTATATTGGAATTTGGTGAGATAGATCGTAGATACACATGATATTACTTATAATTAATATTGAGCAGTATAAAAGTTAAATAGCATAGATAGAGCTTTATGAAAAAAAACAAAGAGTCACAGGATATTACAGGACAGAGTATTTCTTATTTTCAGGGCGCATGGAACCAAGTACAGGGTGATGCTTTAAACCAAGCTTTGAGTGAGTATAGTAAAGGGATAAAAGATGCAATCTCTTATAAAAATGGGGGATTTACCAGTCAAACAATTGATGTTCAGCAAGGTTTTGCATCGGAAGCACATCATGCCGGCTCATTTAATATTGAAGCTGCAGCTAAGGGGCATAATAATCATCGGGCTACACTAGATGTTGGAATGCATAACGATCCTGTCGCAGATATCCATGTAGTAACGCCAGATGGTACAACGAAACATCAAGTTAAATTTTATAAAGATGGTGAAAAGACAGCAGGTGCACTATCACCAGAAAAATACGATGGTGTTGGTAAAATTGTACCAAAAGATCAGGTTGACTCTGTAAAAGCGGCGTCACGTAAACAGGCACTGAGAAATAAAGAAATACGTCCTGAAGTCTCTAAGAGTTATCAGGATACTGCTGATAATGCGACAGATAAACTGACATCGAGTGATGGTAAAGTGTCCAGCACAGGTCTGAATCGGAAGGGTGAAGGTAGTGCTGAAGAATTGGTACAGGAAACTAAAAAAAATCAAGAAGGGCCTGAATACAAAGATAAGCAGCGAGTACGTTCTGAGTTTAACGCAATGCAATATCGTAATGCAGCAAAGGCAGGGGCGATTGGTGGTGCTGTTAGTGAATCAGCAACGATCTTGCTAGAAGTTTTGCGTAGCGATGATCCTTTAACGATGGATCAATGTATGGAGATAGCACAGCGTATTGTAGCTAGCTCAGTCAAAGGGGCTGGTAATGCATTGTTGGTCACTAGTATTCAGCATGCAGGCCAAGCCATGGTTGATGCGGCAACTCAGCAAACGGGTAAGGCGATAGGGCAAACACTCGGTAAGCAACTTGTTAAAGGCAACGTTGCAGCCGCCGTAGCCCAAATTACATTTCAGCTAGCTCAAAACATCTATAAGTTTTCAAAAGGTGAAATTGACAATCTTCAATTTGCTTCATCCACGATTGGCAGTACTGTGCAGGTCGTTGGTAGCAGTTTGGCATTTAGCTTGGGAGTGGGAGCAAGTTCTTACCTTGGTGCTGTTATACCAGCGGCGATATCTGGTTATGCAATTGGGGGAACTACTTTAGGTGCATTAGGTGTAATGGCTTGTGGCACTGTATTTGCGATTGGATTTGCTGTTGCAGCTGGTGCATATGTTAATCATTTCTCATCTAAGGGTGTTGCGATTGCCAATACTGAACTGAAATCTGCTCTTGAATTGCTAAATGGTGGACAAATCGATCTTACCACTTATGTAGGTAAAGTTGGCAAGCTGTCAGAGTTGACTTTTAATTGGAGTGACATGCTACCACTGAGTGGTGCAATTTCTGTAATTTCAGAATATGGAGTTCGTAAGAATCAATTGCGAGCTGTTCAAAGTAGCATATATGCCCAGCTTAATGCTCTGCCTGAACAAGAACGTGAAATGATGGAAGAGTTAGCTAGGCAATATGAGGATGCGATTACGACCATCGACTTACAGTATGAAACGGCTAGAGCGAGCATAACACAGCAAGCATTTGATCAGTTTGATGCAATGAGTAAAGATCTTAATCAACATCTTGAAATGCAATATTTAATGTTTACATCTGTGCGTAAGACTTATATCGAGCATACGGAGTTAATGGATGTTGAGCTGCGTAAGCAACAACAAGATCAACAACGTTCAGAAGCTTTTGCAGATGAACTTGAAGAACTACAAAAGAAAATTAAAGATTTGACTATCTCGGATCAAACAGATGCCGCTATAAAGCAAATGATGCAACAAACGATTCTCACACGTATGGAAATACTTATTCCCCATAGGACTGGCTGGGATCTAGCCTGTGAATTTTTAGAAATGCAATAAGGGGGAATTATGATTAAAGCTTTTGTTCATTGGTGGGCTAGCTCAAAGTTGGAAAAAGAAGAGGCCCGTACTAAATCTCTAATTCGTGAGTTAGATCGTGAAAAAGAGGCTGTAAAACAGCGACTTCAAGTTAAAAAAAGAGACTATTCGGAGAAGATAAAATCTCATCAAGAGAAGAGAAATATAGAGCTTAAAGAACATATTGAGTTTATGAATCAACAATTAACTATTACAACTGGTTATTTGCCTAAACTTAATAATTTTCAAGATTTGATGTTTTGTTGTGTGGATTCATGGATGTATATGGATCTCTACCAACAAGAGCTAAATATCCTTTCAAAAAAAATGAATAATTTATTTTCCACAATTAATTTACTTGATGCGTATATGTTTGAGCTAAAGAAGCTCTCTCAGAGCCAGGAAAGACACGCATGGAGAGAATTAACAGCCAATCGTGAGCTTACAGTTAAAAATAATTTTATTTTAAAAACGAATGAACGTATTGAGCGTACTTCTAAATCTAACTACGAAGAGTTTAAAAATGAGCTTAGACGTCTTCAAAGTCATCGTAGTGTGCTTTTAAAGCAAGCTAATGAGCTGCGTGCAGAATATAGCGATTTATCTGTAAAGAAGAAAGAGGCTAAAGAAGAGCATGAAAATAATAAAAATACTTTAAAAAAAGAATATGAGCTATGTGTTGAGAAGTGGAATTATATTTCTAAAGGTTTTGAAGCTTATTATGCCTTTAAAGATTGTGATCTTGAATACGTTAATATGTGGATGCGACATCTTCGTGAAGGTGGGACATTAAAAGAGATCACACAAGTCCTTCGTATCGCAAACTCAGCTGTAGATGATGCCAATCGTGACTTTAATGATATTAAAGAAGAATTCAAATTGTATAAAGATTTGGTAAAAATTGCACATGATACTAAGGTGTATTCAGATAGCTTTTCTAGTGATAAAGCAAAGCGTGATCAATTAAAAAAAAGGCATGACGAAGCTTATAATAAAAGACAAGAACTTAAAGCAGCTCGTTCTTTTTTATATGATCGACGCAACGAACTACTTGGTTATATTGAGCGCATTAAACCTTTCCATCCAGATACTATGATAGATACTTTATATGAAATGCTAGCATTAGATCATAAATCAGAAGCTTGGTTTATCTTTGGAATTAATACCACCAAACAAAAAATTAGACATTGGGAGAATAAACAAAAACAAAAGAGGAGTGAAAAATATGTCTAAAGTCGAATTACAGCTTTATTGGAGACACTTTGCTATTGAGGAAGCTGTCTTTGCAGTCACGAAAGCAGTGATGAGTGGATATAACACCAAAGATAAACTTCTTTCTGTATTACCTCAGTTCTCACTTCATAGAATTGCTTTAGCTATCGATCTCCTGATCACAGCAGATATGTTGGAAAATAATCTTGGTGAACTCACTATCCATACAGATATGAATATTATCTTTGAATTGCTGAACAATAAATTTGAGTTGCCTTTATCTATTGATGAGATACAGACTCCAGGTATACGCCGTTTACTTCTTAATAAATTGGGCTGTAAAAATCCTGCAGGGGTAGAAATGCTTCTAAATACAAAATTCGTCGAGGCATAAATGGGGCTACATAATTCTCAATTGTCCGTTGAAGCTAAACAGGCAATTGACTTTATTGATCACATTGATCATTGGTTGGAATATCTTACAGAGTTGCTTGTTAATGTTGATCGGGCTACTAGAACCAAGCTTGAGCGTCAAATACGGTGCTTGTTAGGTTTCCGTGCAGGCACCAATTGTAATATCAATCATAATCGAATCCTGCATTATTATTACAACAATAACGCCGTTGATGGGGATAAGCTTTTTACTTTAATGAATGATCAATCTAATATTGATGTTAATAAAAGAAACAATAAACAAGGTTCAAATGCACAAGAAAAAATTGATGAGTTTATTGCTGAATTTCAAGCACGTGAATGCTCGTCTATGTCTATTTGTGCAACTCAACCAATACAGAAAAGCTATGAACCAAATGATGCTGCATTTGAGTTAATTCAAAAAGCTTTGGCAAGTGAAGATCTTTTTTTTATCCAAGGTCCACCAGGAACGGGAAAGACGACAGCAATTGTAGAGATAATTCTGCAACTAATTAAGGCTAAACCCAATGCTCGAATTTTGATTAGTTCTGAAACACATGTGGCTGTCGATAATGCAATAGATCGTCTGTCGAATGAAATTGGTCAAGAGCTTATAAAATCAATTTTACGATATCCAAAATTTAGTATTACTGAATTCGAATCTGAAAAAGCTCGAGAGGCAGATGCTCTGACACGGGCAGATACTCTTTGGCATCAGGCTTATGGCGTAGCTCCAGAACTGACTATGGAATTATGGAATGGGCTAAATGCCTCTAAAACCAATAATGATGACGATGTTGTATCCATTGCTCGTTGGCAAGCACGGAATTTAGCAGAAATGCACCAAGTGATAGGTGTTACGTGTAATCAGATCGACCATTTGATGGATAGTGAAAGTCAGACGTTTGATTTAGCAATCGTTGATGAATGTTCCAAGGCAACTATGCCTGAATGGCTTATGGCTATGAGTGTTGCTAAGAAATGTATTTTGGTGGGGGACCATAAACAATTACCTCCTACCTTTTGTACAGAAGAGTCTGAAGTTCTGGAAAAAATGGATGCACAAAAGGAATGTTTAATTCGTAATGGTGTAATTGACCGCTTATTTGATAACTTGCCAATTAATATGAAAGGAACATTAGGAAAGCAATTTCGGATGCTTCCACACATTGGCCAATTTATCTCTGAGCATTTTTATAAAGGTGAGTTAGATCATTATAGAAAGGAAACTAATCATGAATTTCAGGATTTTGGTTGGCTAACTTATAAGTCTCCGGGATATCGAGTACCAGCACAAAGAGGTAAAGAAAAGAAAATCTTGATCAATGAATTTGAGATAGACATTATCTTGAAAAAATTGACTGAAATGAGTAACCGCTTAAAAAATAATTCAGTAAAGAGAAAGATTAGTGTAGCACTGATTACACCGTACCGTGCTCAATGCAAAGCTTTACGTCAAGCATTAAAGAAATGTGATTATGGGGAACTACTTGCAGTAGAGGTTGATACTGTTGATGCATTTCAAGGACGTCAAGCTGATGTTGTTTTCTTCTCGTTTGTACGTAACATTGGGCCTGCAACTTTTTATGCTGATGACCGTCGTATTAACGTAGCGATTTCACGAGCTCGTGACGCAGTGTATTTGGTGGGTGATATAAAGTATATCTCTAGTAAGCGTTTACCTGTACTTGATGCCCTCGTCAAACTACCTATCTTGAATACTGATAGCTGAATACTGTAATTAAGCTAGTTAAAAGTGTGCTAAGCATCTTAGTACTAAAGCTCTTTTACATATGGCTTGATTAATTAATTTTGTTGAAAAAGTAGATATAAAATGATTGAAAGTGAAAAACTATTCGTTGGTAAAGTTTTTGAAAAATGGTACAGAGTACCTGAGTATCAAAGACCATATGTTTGGGGTAAGGATCAAATAGCTGAGTTTTTACAGGATTTGTGTGATGCAATGAATCGTGATGAAAATTCTCAGTATTTTTTAGGATCAATGGTTTTACAAAAGAAAACTTTGGAAAAAAACAATACTCATTATGATGAGTATGATGTTCTGGATGGGCAACAACGATTAACTACACTTTTTCTACTTATTGCTGTAATTCGCGATTTAACTAGTGATAAGGATTGTTTTGAAACATGTAAAGAAATTATTTTTCAAAAGAAAAATACATTTAAAAATATTCCTGAACGATTGAGAATAGTTTTCGATATTAGGCAGGAGGTGAAAGATTTTATTAATACTTATGTGAAGGATGATGGCACCACACGTAAGCTTAACTCATCACTCATTCAGGGTTATGGTAAAGACACAGATCTTTCTGTAATCAATATGTCGAAAAATATTGTCCAAATACGAGAGTTTTTTGAACATAATCAAAATTTTGATCAGTTTGTTAAATTCTTACTTAATAATGTTTTGATGATTTATGTCGGATCAGAAGAGTTGGATGATGCTTTTAGACTATTTACAGTCATGAATAATCGCGGTGTTAAACTTCGTAGTAGCGATATTTTAAAAGCAAGTAACTTGGCTCTCGTCTCGGATGATGAAAGAGTTAAAGCTGCAAAAAACTGGGAAGAAGCCGAAAATTATTTTGGTGAGGATTTTGATGAGTTTTTATCTCATCTACGTTCTATTTTAGTTAAAAAGAAAGCCACTGTTAGTCTTCTGAAAGAATATGAGGACAATATTTATGCACCCAAAGAGTATGATCGATCAAATAAAATTACTAAAAATTTACCTCCTTTGTTAAATAAGGGTATCGATACTTTTAACTTCGTTGATAAATACAGAAAGCATTACATAGAAATTTTTGATAATCACCATTATGAACTATCAAAAAGCTTTGAATTGAATAACTTACTTATCATGATGAAAGCAGGATTTGAGTCAGATTTCTGGATTGCGCCGTTATTAAAGTATTACGATAAATTTGGTAATCATGAATTAATCGATTTTGTAAAATCATTAGACAATGCGTTTGCTTATGATTGGTTGATAGGTTTGACCCCCACAAGCCGAATAGAAAATGTAAATCATTGGATGGAAACTATAGATTCTAAAACTAGTGAAGAAGTTATTGCATTATTGAAAGAACATATAGATCAAACAGAATTAGCTCATGAATTAGATAAGAAAATTTATGGTAGGAGAGCTGCTAAATATCTTATGCTTAAATTGGACTGTATCTTGCATGGTCATACTACTAAATTAGATTTCCCAAGTACCATTAGTATTGAGCATATTCTTCCTCAAACACCTAAGGTTGATAGCCAATGGTTACACGATTTTACTGAGGAGGAGAGGGATTATGCTAAAGACAGACTGGGTAATTTAGTATTACTGTCGAGACGAAAAAACTCTTCTCAAAATAACCGAGATTACGCTGATAAAAAGCAAAAATATTTCCAAGGAAATATTGAATTATTCAGTAATTCAATAAGAATTTTTCAGCAATACGCCACTTGGACTGTGACTGATTTTAGTAAAAATCATGCTTATGTGAAAACTAAATTACTAGAGCATTTTGCAGCTTAAGTATCAGGCAGTACCCTAACTAAATAAAGTTAGGGTACTGCCTTGTTTATTTAGTGTTGATAAATTAGTCCTTTTGCTTGATTCGCTTTGAAGAAGTCAGCGATGTCATTTAAAAAAATACGGCGTCCCTCATCTGCTTTTACATAGCTTTGTTCCAATTGAGCGCCGTGCTTTAGCATAAGATCGATAGCATAAGCATTATCTTTTTCAACAGCTAACATGAAGGGGGTATAGCCTTTAATTGGATGCTGAACTGTGCTTTGATTTGGATCGGCACCATATTGTAAAAGTAATTCAAAAATCTCGTATGCATCGCAAACTTTTTTGTCTCCAAGAGACATTTTTTTCACCTCTTCAAATAAGGCCTTTCTCGGATCACTGTTTGGTAGGCTTTGAAGTTGTTTGTAGCTTTCGATATCACTGCCTCCGTTAGAATGACGTTTAATCGAATCTGCATGATATTTATCATTGGCTTGTTCAACTTTATGACCATTCAATATGCCAATCACACCTAAATTCTGGTAAAGCATGGAAATACCATAAAGACCTGTATTATTAGAATTAGCCCCATTTTCCAATAAGAGTTTTACCAGTTTTGGTAGATTTTTCTCAACAGCGAGGTTTAAGGGGCAGGTCTGCTTTTTTGCTGTGCGTTCATTTAAAAGCTCTTTATCAAAACCACATTTGAATACATATTGGATGAATGCGTATGTTTCATCTGATTTAGCTGTAATGTGGTTTAATGCCAATAGCACAATACTGTCGTTATTTGAAGTTAAAGCATTTATGTTGGCACCAGCTTCAATGAGCTTTCTAGCCGTAGAAAAATCTCCGATAGCGACAAAGTAGTGAAGTTGAGGCCATTTACGTCTTTGTTCAATATCAATGTAAATGCTTGCATTCACTTTTTTAAAGTCAGGGCTAATATCCATAGGAACTGCAAGGCTGCCGATTTTTGGAATTAATTTTTTAATTTCCGTACCTTTGTCGCTAAAAGTATCGGCAGTAAAATATTTAAAGAATCCAACCAGGGTTGCCTCTTTTTCCCATTCTTCAAAAACAAAGTCAGTTTTAAAGCGGTCAGGGCGCTCGATTGGGTCAAAGATTCCAACTTTAAGGTCAAATAGGATCGCTAAATTTGAAATCTTTCCAATGAGTTTATTTTGGCTTTCCACAAGTGAAGTAATGCAAAGCATCTCATTCAGCAGTACTTCTAAGTAACGCATATCACGATATAACAAACCATCTAAGCACAGTTTATATTCAGTGAGTGCTTCTTTAAATTGATATTGATATACCAAATTAATTGCTTTAGCCCAATGTATATATGGAAGAAGATGACCGACTTCTTGGTGCTCAGTAAGGTACTTATCTATTTGATTTACCATCAATGTATTTAGTTGAAAAGTTGTCTCACCTGTTGAGCTATAGACCATTGATGCTAAACGAGCATCGGTTTGATCAATACGTTTAACATGCGTTTTATCAAAAAATACTTGAGTTAGTTTTTGATATGAAAGAGGGATTTCCATCAAAAAAGGAAAATGTGTTTGTGCATTGGCAATAGCCATCGCTCTAAATGTAAGTGCTTGGGTGTCATGTTGCGAAATACGATGAGACTTCAATTTTTGGTTGTGTTGTTCGGCTAAAAACTGGATAAAGTTTCCATGTTGCAAGGAGAACCCATATTTAATTTTTAAGGCTTGTAGTAATCGCGCAAAACACAACAGCTCATAATGTGCCTGCGATGCTTCTGTATCGGTCAAAAATAGGCGTTTTAAGGTCGACGGCGTAGGTAATGCATCTGGGCGACCAAATTTACTAATGTAATTTTTGTCATCAGGACTTAATACGTCACTTTTCCAAAAATGAGCAAAGTTCTCATCATTATTTTTTAGATAACTTAAGCTTTCTTGAATAAAGTTTTCGCCTTTCCAGTGCTTAGTGATACCCATTTGTGTAATGCAAAAGGTTATGAGTTGATGAAGAGATGGAACTAAGTAATTCGACCATAGTGAAGTTCGAATAGAATCAACATTCATCAATGCAGTTAAGCGAGCATGTATTAGCATTGCATTATAGCGGTCTAAAACATTACGTTTAAGCAATGTTATGAATTGTAAATCTGTGCGATCAGAAAATTCTTTTGGGCATAACTGATCTAAAAATAAGTCTACATCATAGTGTGAAGTGAATAGTTTGTTTGATGAACCATCTAAGTGTTTAGAGTTCGTCTCTGAGAGTTGGCTCTTAGTATCCATGTGACTAAATAAATCACGAATAATTTCTATAGTTGTTGGAAAGGTATTCTTTGGCATTGTAAAGCTCTGCGTATGTCTGTTTTAAAGTTTAAATAGGCTTTTCGGTCACTAGGTGTGCCTGGTATCGTAATCCTTTGTATCTGATTTACAAGCAAAAAATCATGTTTTTTGCCAGGTCTAAAAGATGCGATACCATCCTTGATAAGCTGCCGAATAAATTTGTTCAGTTCTTTGTTATTACTGTACTTTTTCATCGGTAATCCTGGATTAAGGGGATTGCTCCCCTTAATAATTACTTGGCATTACCACGGCCACCACCTGATGGGCGACCTGTTGTGCTGGGCCAATTGCCACCAGGGCCAGGATGGGATGAGGGCGGGCGATTGTATTGGATGTACATGAGGGTATCCTTCGTGTGCATAGCGAAATTGCTATGAATCGAAGAATATAGAAATGCAATATTTTCTTCTTCTGAGAGAATGGAGTTTAATTTTTTACTACTTCATTCTGTGAATTCTTGTTCTAGATTCAAGAGATAATTGAATAGATATTTTCAGAATAATAATTTATTTAATTATTATTTCCATGTTGAGAATTCGATTTCTGAAAATCAAAATACGTTTACTTTCGAATCAATGCCATCCATAGACAATAGGGTTTTGTTTTTTGGTAATAACTATATTTTTAATGCCAATAAATGCCAAAAATCTTCATGAATTAGCCATTCTTAAACACTTTTGTGCTATTCACAAGACAAAAATAGCCAATCGTTGTCAATAACTTCCTTTTAGTGGTAGATAGGCGGCATTTTTGAGTCAAACCTCTGCCATTTTGTGTCAATCTAAGCCAAAAAATAAATTAAAAATTAAACAAGATACGACTATTTTTATAGTGTAATGGATCGTCGAAAATAGTGTAATGCACTATTTTTTATAGTGTAACGGATCGTCGAAAATAGTGTAATGCACCAATTTTTATAGTGTAACGCACATGAAATAAACCCGTTTTTATAGTGTAACGCCTAAAATTTTATAGTGTAACGCAGCGTTTTCTATAGTGTAACGCACATAAATTTTGTTAATTTTATAGTGTAACGGTAGAGATGTATAAAAAATAAACAGAATTTTAAGTTTTTATATGGATTTGTTTAAAAAGGACTGTTAAATAAGTGGTTTTGATTATTTTTTAATCATCTTTATTTTGGGAAAATTAAAATCAGTTCTAATTTTTTTATCTTACACATTATAAACTTTCAGATAATACAGCGACATTTTGTCGCAATCTAAGATTTGAAATTTATCTGATCTAGTGCGTATAAGTTTGCTAGTGACCAATTTTATTTTTAGAAAGTTATCATTAACGACAATTGCAACAGTAACGGCTGTTGCTGCAACTGGTGGTGCAGCTTTGGGAGTGATGGCTGGGGCTGCTGCTGTCACAGGTGTTTCTACAGCTGGCGTGATGGGGCTTACTGCTGCAACTACTGCAGGTGCAGCAACTGGAGCAGTGACAGGAGCGACAATAGCTGGATCGACAGGGTTGGTTACTTCCGCTGCTGTAATTGCAACAAAAACAACGGTTGCAGCTCCCGTTGTTGCACAAGGTGTACTTGTTGCTCATGCCGTGAAGCACGTTGGTGAGTATGTTATTGATGAAATAAAAGGGAGAGTGCAGCCAGTAAGAGGTTCTGTAGTTTATTGCGATTTAACCTTGGGAAATGGAATAGCTGAACATACTGGGATCTATATTGGTAATAATGAAATTGTTCATTTAAATAGGCATGGCTTTATTGAAGCTGTTAGCCCGAAAGAGTTTCTATCTGGGTGGACTACAGGATTTAATATTTATGTTTCTTGCCAAGGTGATAGTGCAGGCAGTAGGATGTGACGAAGCTGCCGATTTTGCTGAATCAAAGATTGGTAATACAAGGAACTACAATGTTTTCATGGATAATTGTCATCAGTTCAGTGCTGGATGTCTTATGAAAGATCCTGAAAATTACAACAATTTTTTATGGTTCTTAAAAGATGAAGCTAAAAAACGATTAGGTGCTGACAATTGGCGCTTATGGGATAAAAACTATTGGTAATTTATTTAACCACCTTCGGGTGGTTTTTTAATCCTGAATTAGACTTATGTACAAAAGATTTTTCTTAATAAAAATAATGTGAACTGATATGCTTGTTTGAAGGGGAGCTTTGTATAAAAGCATAATAAAGTACAGATAGTTGTAAATAATATGATGAATTTGGCTGAGTCTCAGTTTGATTTCTTAAAGGATGTAGATCCTTTGATGCATGCTTTATTGGTCAGTGCAGAAGCGGCATATTACACAGCACCAGCACATACACTTGTACAGACCCGAAAATTTGCTGAGATTCTGGTTAATAAAGTAGCCCAAGCCAATCAACTTGAAATACCTGAACAAGCCGATTTTCACTCACGTATACGTTTACTAGAAAACAAACTTCAGCTCAAAACTGATTTTATTGCGGTATTGCATACCTTACGTATGAATGGCAATAAAGGCGCACATGATGCTGAAACCAATCATAGTGATGCGTTGACCTCACTAAGATTGTCATATCGCATGGCGCAGTGGCTTTATATTCTGACTACCCAAAAAACCAAAGTGTTCCCAGAGTTTCAAGCACCAATTGACCCAACGCTTGAAGCAAGGCGTATGCGCTTTGAACTCATGGAGCTACAACAGAAATTACGTACAGCACAAGATAAACAAGCCGTTAATACAGAAATTCAACACAAGCTCGCAATGCTTGAAGCTGAAAACCAACAGTTAAAGCAACAGCAACAGATAGAAGAACAGGCATTGCAGGCTCAACTGGCTGCTTATGAAGCCAAGGTTAAAGTATTTGAAGAACAAGCATCTACAATGACTTTAACAACGCCTATTGAAGATGAGCAATTCAGCACAGCTAATGCTTCATTTAAATTGTCTGAAGCTGAGACACGTGAGCTCATTGATTTACAACTGATAAGGGCAGGTTGGCAAGCAGATACACAACTTCTCAAATATAGCCACGGCGTGCGTCCACAAAAAGGTTTAAACCTTGCAATTGCAGAATATCCAACATTGCTTGATGGTGAAGAGGGCTTTGCAGATTACATACTGTTTGAGGGCTTAAAACCTGTTGCTGTAGTTGAATCAAAAAAGCTCGATAAAACTGTGAGCCAATATATTCTTCAGGCAGAGCGATACTCACAGGGTTTTAGATTTGCTGATGACTTAGAAAAGCCCTATGCCAATACGCCGTGGGTATCGGAAGATAAGCATTACCATATTCCTTTTGTCTATGCCTGCAATGGTCAAAAGCAGTCTAAGCGTTTAGCTGATGAGGGCGGAATCTGGTTCCGTGATGTACGACATCCATCCAATATTTCTAAGGTATTACAAGGTTTCCATTCCCCAGAAGGGTTGAAGTGGAAACTTGAGCAAGATATTGAACGTGCAGATGAATATTTAGAACAGACCGAGATCCTGCCATTCAATGATCGTCAGTATCAGCGTGAAGGGATTAAAGCAGTTGAACATGCGATTGCTCGGGATCAGCAACGTATTTTACTCGCAATGGCGACAGGTACAGGTAAAACCCGTTTGGCTACTGGTTTGATGTATCGTCTGATTAAAAGCCAACGCTTTAAGCATATTTTATTTTTGGTAGATCGTTCAACCTTAGGTACACAAGCATTTGATGCTTTTGGCGCAGAAGTGATTGAGCAAGGTCAAACACTTTCTCAAATTTACACAGTTGCGGATTTAGGTGTAGACACAGGAAAACGTGCTGAGGTCCAAGTGGCTACAGTGCAAAGCTTGGTACATCGCTTATTCAATGGTGATGAGCCACTACCGATTGATTACTATGACTGTATTATCATTGATGAAGCACACCGAGGTTATACTTTAGATAAGGAAATGACCGAGGGTGAAGAAGCGATTCGTGATGAAGCACAGTATTTGTCGACCTATAAACGTGTCCTAGATTATTTTGATGCAACCTTAATTGGTTTAACAGCAACGCCAGCACTACATACAACAGAGATTTTTGGTAAGCCTGTATTCACATACAGTTTTACTCGTGCTGTAGAGGAAGGCTATTTAGTCAACTATGACAAACCGATTCGCTACATCACCAAACTGAGCCAAGCAGGCATTGAAATTCCTGAGGGGACAACGGTGCAGGTGGTGACCAATGCAACAGGTCAGCAGTCCACGGCGCTACTACAAGATGATATGGAATTTGATGTTGCCGACTTTAACCGTAGTGTGATTAACGAAAACTTCAATAAAGTGATTTGCCAAGCCTTAGTAGAAGACTTAAACCCACTCAGTGATGAAAAAACCATGATTTTCTGTGTGACGGATCGTCATGCGGATCAGGTGGTAGCATTGTTAAATGAGCTGTTCAAAGAGAAATATGGCAAAGACTGGAATAATGATGCTGTGGTGAAAATCACAGGCAATGCAGATCAGCCAAGTAAATTGGTTGAACGTTTTAAGAAGAATAAGTTCCCGAATATTGCTGTCACTGTAGATTTGCTTACTACAGGTATTGATGTACCGAAGATCTGCAATTTGGTGTTTATGCGTAAAGTTCGTTCACGTGTGCTGTTTGAACAGATGCTCGGTCGTGCAACTCGGTTATGTCCTGATATTGGTAAAACAGAATTCCGTATATACGACGCCGTAGATATTTTTGCGACTTTGCAAGCAGTGAATACCATGCAGCCGATTGTCGTGCGTCCAAATATCAGCATCGATCAGTTGATTCGTGAGTTAAGTGATCCGGAGTTGATGCAGAAAGCTAAGGCATGTGCTGTAGCCTCTGTGGATGAGGTTCAGCGTACTCAAGCCGATTTGGTCTTAGATGAGTTTATTCAGAAGATTACCCGTATTTTAGGGAAAGCTGAGAAGTTTAAACATCATCCTGATCAAGGCAAATTGCGTGAAGCACTTGGAAAAATCAAAGAAAACTTCGGGGTTGAGTCCTTTAAGCTACCTCAGATGCTGCGTGCTAAAGGTATTGATGATCTTGGTACTTGGCTACAGCAAAACAGTGCGATTTTAGAAGCACGTTTGGCTGAGGTTCGTAGTGCTCTCGGCACCTTGGATTTACCAATTATCTCGGACGAGAAAGACGAACTGATTGAACGCGTCGTAGATACGGCACATCAACAGCCTGAAGATTATCTGGAATATTTTGATAGCTTCATTAAAACAGCCGTGAATGACAATGCAGCAATTAAAGCAGTCGTAACACGACCATCTGATCTGACTCGCGAGCAGTTGCGAGAACTGGAAAACTTGTTGACCAGCAAAGGTTTTACCCAAAGCAAGCTAACCCAGGCACTAGGTGGCAATGCGTCAAACCAAACCTATGCATCACAGATCATCTCTATGATTCGCCGTTCAACATTGGGTGAAGAAATCTCATCGGTGGAAGAACGTTATCAACGTGGTCTAAACAAGATTCTACAGCAGCGTGCTTGGACTGAGGATCAAAAGCAATGGTTGGCACGATTAACCCTGTTTATTGCCAAAGAGGTGGTGGTTGACAAGAATATGATTCACCATCAGTTTGCTAAAGACGGTGGGGTTAAACGCTTGAGTAAGTTACTTGATAGCGATGTTGAAAAATTAGTCGATGATATTCATGATGGGTTGTGGCAGGCATCTTAACTGCTACAATCCTCGCGCGATACAATTTCTATTTTTATACCTTTCACATTTTCTAATGAAGAACAGCACATGACTCAAAACGGTATTGTCCAAAAACTCTGGAATCTTTGCGACGTATTAAAAGATGACGGAATTAACTATAGCGACTATGTTTCTGAATTGGTCATGTTGTTATTTGTGAAAATGGTGGATGAGTTGGATGATGAATATTCAACGCTTGCCAATATTTATCCTGAACAATATAAATGGGCACATTTTAAAGATCATAACGGTATTGAGTTACTGAATTTCTATAAGCAAATGCTGCTTGATTTATCCCAAAACAAAAATGAACTAATCGCATCAATTTATGCCAATGCACAGACTCGTTTACGTGAACCACGCCATTTACAACAGCTCATTAATGAGTTTGATAAGCTCGATTGGTTCAGCATTAAAGCTGATGGGTTAGGTGACTTGTACGAAGGCTTATTGGAAAAGAATGCCACTGAAACCAAGTCAGGTGCGGGTCAGTACTTTACGCCACGTCCATTGATTAACGCTATTGTGCATTGTATGCAGCCCAAACCAAGTGAAGTGATTCAAGATCCTGCATGTGGTACGGCGGGCTTCTTGATTGCTGCGGATGCGTATATACGACAGCACCATGATTTATATGCACTGACTGAACAAGAAACTCAATTCTATACTTTAGATGCTTTCGTAGGTGTAGAGCTTGTACCCAATACACGCCGTTTAGCGCAAATGAACTGTTTGTTGCATGATATTGGTGGTGAGCAAGGTGCGATTAAACTGGGTAACTCACTAGGTCCTGTCGGTCAGGCTTTAGCTAAGGCAGATGTGATTTTAGCTAATCCTCCATTTGGTACGTCTAAAGGGGGTGAGGCAAGTATTACCCGTGATGAC
This sequence comes from Acinetobacter sp. WCHAc060033, assembly GCF_004209125.1. Classification (NCBI taxonomy): domain Bacteria; kingdom Pseudomonadati; phylum Pseudomonadota; class Gammaproteobacteria; order Moraxellales; family Moraxellaceae; genus Acinetobacter; species Acinetobacter sp. WCHAc060033. The sequence continues at coordinate 60,018 of NZ_SGSW01000006.1, forward strand.
TTGCCATTTAACACCTCAAATAAGCAATTGGCATTCTTACAGCATATTTATATGAACTTAAAACCAGGTGGTCGTGCCGCCGTGGTATTGCCTGATAACGTATTGTTTGAAGCTGGTCAAGGGACCTCGATTCGTCAAGACTTAATGAACAAATGTAATGTGCATACGATTTTGCGTTTGCCGACAGGGATTTTCTATGCGCAAGGTGTAAAAACCAATGTGCTGTTCTTTACCAAAGGAACAGAAGTCAATCCGCTACAAGATGAACACTGCACCACTGAAACTTGGGTCTATGACCTACGTACCAATATGCCAAGTTTTGGTAAACGTACGCCATTTACTGAAATGCATTTAAAAGGCTTTGAAACGGTCTACGGCGCTGACCCTAAAGGTTTATCAGCACGTACTGAGGGTGAATGGTCGCTTACAGAAGAAAGCCAAGAGCAGACGTTAGAGAATAGCCGTTGGCGTAAGTTTAGCCGTGAATGGATTAAAGAGCAGAAGGGAGATTCTTTAGATATTTCATGGTTAAAAGATAATGACGCCGTGGATGCAAGTAACCTGCCAGAACCACATGTGTTGGCAAGTGAAGCAATGTCTGAACTAACACGGGCTTTGGTTGAGTTAGATGCGTTAATGAAGGCATTAGGTCAAACCGATGAAGCGAATACGCAAAAGCAATTGCTTGCAGATGCTTTAGGTTTAAATGCTGAGGAACAGGCATGAGTTTAGATAAGTTGCCTGTTGAGTGGTCTGTTACTGGTTTAGAAAGCTTATCTGAATTTATTATTGGTGGTGATTGGGGGAAAGATCTCTCATTTGCTGACGAGAGTTATATTGACGCTTTCTGTATAAGAGGTTCAGAGTTTAAAAATTGGAAAACCGATAAAGGTAAAACAGCTGTACCAAGGAAATTAAAAATATCTAGTTTAAATACAAGGAGATTAAAGGTAGGTGATATCCTCGTAGAAATTTCAGGAGGAGGGCCTGATCAGCCTGTTGGTCGTACAGTTTATATTGAAGAATTGGTATTTAATAATCTTGATTCTGAAGATATTGTTTGTACAAATTTTTTGAGACTATTCCGTCCAATTAGTTCTATAAATGCTAAGTATTTAAATTTTTATTTAAGTTTTTTCTATAAGACACCTGAAATTGTAAACTATCAATCAGGTAGTAATAATCTGAGAAATCTTCAATTCAAAGATTATTTGAAATTAGAAATACCAATGGCACCTTTAGCCGAACAACAAGAAATCGTTCGTCAGCTTGATATGATGCTTGCGCAAGTCGAGCAAATTAAAGCGCGTTTGGATGTGATTCCTGCCATTCTTAAAAAATTCCGTCAGTCGGTTTTGGCAAGTTATTTTCCTGAAAATCCAATTTCAAGTGAATATGTTATTTGTACTTTGAAAGACATTTGTACGAGTATATCTGATGGTGATCATCAAGCACCTCCTAAGGCAAAAACAGGTATCCCTTTTTTGGTTATTTCAGATGTGAGTAAGGAAGAAGTTGATTTAGAGAGTGCTTCAAGGTTTGTTCCACAAAGCTATTACGATTCTTTAAAAGACATAAGAAAGCCAAATAAAGGGGACATTTTATATACGGTCACGGGATCTTTTGGAATTCCTATACCTTTGAAAAAAGAAGAAGATTTTTGTTTTCAACGCCATATTGCTATTCTGAAACTTAATAAGTTGCAAGTTGAGCAGCAGTATCTTTACTACTTATTAAAATCTGAATTCGTGTATCAGCAAGCTGATAAAACAGCGACTGGAACAGCTCAAAAGACTGTTGCTTTATCAAGTCTTAGGAATTTTACAGTTCATATTCCTAGCCTAGCTGAGCAGAGTAAAATAATGAAATCGATTCAAGGTCTATTTGATTATGCAGATTCTATTGAAGAAATAATTCAATCAGCCCAAAAAAGAGTGAACTCACTGACTCAATCTATTTTAGCCAAAGCCTTTAGTGGTGAACTGACTGCCGAATGGCGGCAGCAGCATCAAGAGCTGATTACAGGTATAAACAGTGCGGAAAGCTTGCTTGCTAAAATACAGGCGGAAAGAGAAGCGAGTAAGCCTGCTAAAAAGACGCGTAAAAATAAAGAAGTTTGAACAAAAAATGCCTCGAGGGGACGAGGCATTTTTTTTAATTGTGTTAAAGGGGAAATGATACGTTCAAATTATTTGAGTTATTAATCAATAGGCTTAATTAATCATTTTAAAAGTAACGTATTGAATATGATAGTGATGAGTATTTTAATATTTAAAATTCGAGTGTTTTAATAATGAGCAATTTAAATTTTAGTCCAAGAAAATATTTAGAGCAGATATTAACAACACGAGGATTAACATCTGCTGATGGACGTGTGCTTTATCAATATCAATTATCAGTTGGTGAATTTAAAGAAATTGAAAACATTCTTAAAAAAAGTTTCCCATTTCAAAATTTAAACCGTATAGGCGATGAATGGGCAAGGTTGTTTACACTGTATGCTGCCGAGTGGTTTAGACGTGAATATACTGCAAAATGGACATGGGATCCGATTTTAACTGCATTAAATATCGTCGATTTACCCGTAAATACCAGAAATGAAGTTGTAATTAAAGGGCTGAGATTCTGGAAGCGCCCGATTATAAAATATAGTAAAGCCAATAACTACCTGGGTTCGATTTTTAAAGAGGGTGGGTTCCCGGCACGCCTGTTAAAAGAGGATGGCAATCGCTATATTTCGATTTTTCAAAAAGTGACCTCATTATATTTAAACAATAAATATGATATTGATGAATTAAGAGCTGAAATTCAGCAAGAATTAAAAACGCTGCCCCAAGCATTTGAGCATGATGAGACATTATCTTTAGTAATTGATATTGTAAAATTAATCATCGAAAAAGTGGAAAAGTATGGATTAAATGTACAGCAAGATCCAATTACCATTTTAGATCAAGAATCAAGGAGTTGGCGTAAAGAATTTCCATTGCCCATTGATGAAGATCAAACCATTGTAGATGATTTCTTAAGGCATTTATTTAAATCTACCACTGAAGAAATTTCTAAACATCACCAATTACGCCAGGCTTTCAAATGTACACATAGCTTGTCTGAGGATTTTAGAGAGCTATTTAGTACGGTTTATTTGCCTGAAGAACTTTCTTTTACATTGAAAGAGAACACTGAGTTACTTCGAACACGGGGTCATTTGGTGATTAAAGAAGGCTTGAATAATAAAAGCCACTTTTTATGCATTGCTTATCTTTCTTTGCAAGGGAGCCAACAAGTCATTGCAGAAATTAACCGAGGGTTTTCAAAAGACATTCGCCGACAATCCTGCAATGAAACCTTATATTTGTGTCTAGAGGTAGATGGGGTAGTACTTAGCTATAAGGAATTAGAAGATAGTTCCCTGGATTTTGAAACTTTACCTGTAGCTTTTGAAATACAGGATAAACCAAAGTATATTGCACAAGGTGCGCTAAAAACCAAGGCATCTGAAGTCTTGCTTAGTCTGCCGGCTGGCGCAAAGTTTATCCATACAGAATCAGAAGACTCACCACAGTATATAGGACAATTTTTAGCATTTGATCTGTATAAAATTAGTGGCCAACAACGGATTCTGACACAAGATGGTGATCAAATTTTCATTAAATGCGGTCACTCTCAAGTTGAATTTGAACAGTTATTATTTAGAACAAATAATATCAGCGCATTACAAACTTCACCCAGTTTAGCATTCACAGGAAAACCAGTATTAAAAACATTTGGTACACATACTTTATTTTGCGGCAAAGAGCCGATTGAAAGTATCCCTTTGCATCGGTTACTTGGAGAACAGATGCTAACTTTAAAAAATAGACAGGGTGAAAGTCTATTAAAAAAGAGAGTAATTGTTTTACCAAAACATTTTGAAGTGAATGTAAGAGCAGGTGCTGTACTTAATCAAGCTATACTTGATATTGAATCAGATGCAGAAATTCAAATTGAAGTCTTGAATCTTCATTCAAGCTTAGTCTATGAAAAGACTGGAATATCGTATAAATGCCAAGTGGAATGTGCAGTTGTACCTTTAGCATTAAACTTAAAAATAACCTTTAAATTTGGTGGAGAGTGTATTGTTACTGTTCCGTTCCCCGCAAGAGGCTTTAAACTGATTAATGAGCAGAAAGAAGTAACATCAAAAGATTTAGTAATTCACGACTTATTGAATACCGAACTGCAAGTGTACTCCTATGACCGCGCGGCTAAGTTGAATTTTGATATTGTTTTAAAAACAAAAAAAAATCAGGGGTATGATGTCCCTTTTTATCGTAAGAAAATAAAGGTTAAACAAGGCATTTCTTCTATTAATTTATATGAGCTAGTCGAAGATGTGAAAGGCGTTTTGGCCTTAGATGATGATTTAGATAGTTTTGTTGAATGCACCGTTAGCTATCATCACAGCGAAAAAAAATGGAACATCCGCCATTATGCGCATCAGCTTAATTGGGGTAAAAATATTAAGGCTTATTATAATGACAAAGCTTCTTTATCTTTTAAGCCACAAGCTATGTCATTAGTGCAACCGCAAGTTACATCTTTAGATTTAATTGAGAAAAAAGAATGGGTTGAGCAAGCTTTTCAACTTCCTGAATTGGATATGAGTCTTGCACCGTATTTATTAATACCCGCAAAAGATTCTACATTGTTTAGAGCCAAGCTTATTCCAGAATTTAACTATCCTGAAGATACTGAAATAGATGAATTGACCGAAGCAACACGTAATTTTGGTCAGAATAAACTATCGATTAAGCAGTTTATACGTACAGTAAATTATGAAAATAATGAGGTGTTTTGGGAACATGTGAAAGCTTTATTACATAATTATGAGCATTTGCCTTTAAATACTTTTGAAGTGTTAAAGGGGCTAGCTGCAAATTATGATCAATTGGCTATTTCAGTATTTAAACTTGATTTGTCTCTTGATCTTTTACGACGTTTTGAAACTGAATTATCAGTATTGTGGTATTTAATCCCAGTTTCATCATGGCAGAATGCAATCAACCAATTGATTCAGTATTGGCAGAAAATTCTGATGGATGATGGAACATATGGTCGAGCAAAGGCAGAAAATATCTTAAAAAGATTGAAGAATTTTACTCCTTTATTGGCTGAATCATTTCATACATTCTATTTGAGCAATCAACGTTCATTTGGGCCTGAATTTAATTTTCACTTTTTAAATGACTGGATATTTGAAGGTAACTTTATAGGTGGTTTAGAAAACTCTGAGTATCAACGTATGTTGCAACGAAATCATAGTGCAACAGAAGATCAAGCGTGGCCAACGGCACTTTCGCAGAATAAATGGCCTTACTTTGACTGTATGCAGAAGCTCCCTTTTAGTTGTCAATTGGCAAGTCAGTGGAATAAAGATGTGGTCTATTTACCATTTTGTTTAGCATATATGAACGTTAAGCATCATTCTAAACTGCAATTGAGTGCCTACGATATATTGCAACTTAAGCAAATCATTGCATTTGATGAGCAATGGTTTAATCAAATTTTTAGTTCAATTGTTAAATATTTAATTTTAGAAGTGAAGTAACAATGTATAAATATTTTAGTTCTTTAACACAAGAAAGTATTCAAAAAAATAAAGAAGCTACACTGAGTATATTGGGTATCTCGCATCCTGAACTACGTAATGTTCTAGAACAGCAGATGTCTCAAGCTGTGGGTGAAGATCAATCATTTTTATCTTCACCTGTAATTGAACAGATGTTTGCATGGAAGAAAGGTCAGCCTACTTTAGAAGATTTGGGTGGTGAATTACTTCATGCAAATGTGATTGATGCTTTAGATCATAAAGAAAACGGCGCATATCGGTTTAATCGTAACTATCAACCTTATGTACATCAATTACAGAGCTGGAATGCTTTGTTAGAAGATAAAAAATCGATTGTTGTGACTTCAGGAACGGGTTCAGGTAAGACGGAATGTTTTATGGTGCCCATTCTAAATGACTTGTATGAAGACTTTATTCAAGCAGGGCAATCCTTAACTGGTGTGCATGCATTGTTTTTATATCCACTCAATGCACTGATTAACTCACAACAAGAACGTTTAGATGCTTGGACGCGGCATTTCCTACCATCGAATGCTATTCGTTATTGTTTATATAATGGTAATACACCAGAGCATAAATCACAGAAAACTGGAGAACAAAATCTTCATCCGAATCAAGTATTCACACGTGAAGAACTAAGATCGAATCCGGCTCCTATTTTGGTGACAAATGGCACCATGTTGGAATATATGATGGTGCGCCAAATCGATGCACCTATTTTGCAAAAATCTCAAGGGAAATTGCGTTGGATCGTATTGGATGAAGCTCATAGTTATATGGGCTCACAAGCAGCTGAGCTTGCGATGCAACTACGTCGTGTTCTACATGCATTTGGTGTAGAAGCAAAAGACGTTCGTTTTGTCGCAACATCTGCAACGATTGCAGGTGCAGATGCAGAGGAAAAACTGAAACAATTTTTATCAGAGATTTCAGGTCAAAGTATTGATAATATTTTGGTGATTGGTGGTCAACGTGAAGTACCTCCATTAGCTTCGGTTGAGAGTAATCTTCTGTCTTTTGATGAATTAGTGTCTATTGATGAAGGACAAGAAATTTCTTTTGAGCGTTATCATAAACTGTCTGGGCACCCAATCGCACTGACTTTACGTGAATATATTTGCTCAGAACGTGCTTTAACACTAGAAGATTTATTCAAAAAAACACTAGAAAAGGATTTTCAGCTATCTCAACAAGAGATTTTAAAATGGTTAGATCTATTAACCTTTACAAAACCTTCGATTACGGAACAAGCTTTTCTCAAGATTCGAGTTAACTATTATCAACGTGTAACTCATGGATTATGGAGTTGTATAAATGATAAGTGTGATCAAAAATCTGAAGATCTAAAAAACTGGAGCTTTGGCCAGGTGTATGCGACACATCAAGAAAACTGCGCGTGTGGAGCACCTGTATTGGAATTAACGTTCTGTAAGAGTTGTAAGGAACCACATTTATTAGGTTTATTGGGTAGGGAAGATGTTCTTAAACAATGGACTGTTGAAGTTGAAGATGAATTTGCATTACTTATTGATAATGAAACGGAAGAGCAAGAAGAACGTGAATTTAAAAATGCTATAAAGAATCGTTTAGTGGTATTTTCTTCAAATGAAAATAAAGAGAAAAACTATCGTCGACAACAACTGAATCTAGATAATTTAAAACTTGAGCAAATTTCTAAAAAAGCGTTAAATGTGCATTATTTTGAGCCGCTTAACACTGGTGATTTTGTTGAATGTAGCAATCCTGAATGTGGCTCGAAAGGAACAAAATATGATTTGCCATTTAGACGTGCGATTTTAGGTGCACCTTACTATATTACACAGACTGTTCCACATCTTTTACAATATTGTCCAGATATTGATCAGGATGATATTGATGAAGCAAGCAAAAATTTTAATGATCCAGAATTTATTGAAGGTGAATTCAAAGATCTCAAAGACTGCACACCATGGGACATGCCAGCTAAGGGTAAGCGCTTAATTACCTTTACGGATAGTCGTCAAGGCACTGCACGCTTGTCTGTCAAAATGCAACAAGAAGCAGAACGGTCGCGCTTACGTGGTGCTGTACTTAAAGCTTTAATACAACATACGAAAGCACAAACTATAACTATGGATTCGACGGAGGTATTTTTACGTCAGAAGATAGAAGAAGCAGAAAAATCAGGAAATGACTTTTTAGTTAATCTATTTCAAAAAGAATTAGATGGTTTTATAAATAATAAAGCCCCAGTTGCGCTACCTGAAATAAGTTGGGAAGAGCTATATCGAGTCTTAGCAAAAGATTTTGATTTCCAAAATGGTATTTTACTCGCAAATCGTCATATAGCAGGTGATATTTTTGATGATGCAGGACCACTTAAACTGGCACAAATGCTGCTAACACGTGAGTTTTCACGTCGACCTAAAAACGCCAATAGCTTAGAAACTTTGGGATTGGTAAAAGTTAGTTATCAGGGCTTAAACAACTTAAATGATCTGCCGAACTATTGGAAAGAATCTGGCTTAGGTAATCAAGATTGGCAAGATTTTATTAAAGTTGTTCTAGATTACTATATTCGTGAGAATACAGTGATTGATCTTGCTGATGATTGGCAACAATGGTTAGGCGGGCGTGTACGTCCAAAGCACGTTGTGAGTTTTGAATTAGCAGATCAATTTAAACACAGAGATGATGGTTCGAAAAATAATAGTATTTTGGCATGGCCACTGGCATCAGTGTCTAAAAATCACCGCATAGTCAAACTTTTAGTGTTAGGTGCAAAATTAGATTTAAGCTTGCAAGCACATCGAAATATGGCTGACGATTGGCTGAAAAAAGCATGGCAAGTATTAAAAGCTGACTTTCTAGTTGAAGATGGGAATTCAAAATATCATCTTAGAAAGGAAAAATTAACTTTTAGTTTGGTGGATAAAGTCTTTTTATGCCCAATTACGCATCGCTTGATGGATACCACATTCAAAGGGTTCACGCCTTATTTACCAATCAGTTTGCCGCACAATATTGATAAATATAAAACAGAAGAAATGGCTTTTCCAAAGCTGTGGCAGTTTGATCCTGAAAATTTGATAGAGATACATGGTGATTCAACCGTTGGTAAGCTCAGATCATTAAATTTATGGACAGACCTATCAGATAGAGCAGTATTGGGTGGTTTCTTCTATCGTACAGCAGAACATTCTGCACAACAGTCGGCAAATTTACTCAAGCAATATGAAACTTACTTTAAGGCAGGTAAGGTCAATGTCCTAAACTGCTCTACAACCATGGAAATGGGGGTCGATATTGGAGGGATCTCAACGGTAGTTATGAACAATGTTCCTCCACATCCTGCCAATTATTTACAACGTACAGGGCGTGCAGGACGTGGCAGTCAATCACGTGCTATTTCTTATACGATTTGTAAAAATAATCCACATGATCAGCAAGTGTTTAAGCAACCATTATGGGCTTATACCACAGCAATTCAGGCACCTCATGTAAGCTTTAATTCACAACGGTTGATTCAGAGACATATCAATGCACAGTTACTAGCCATCTTTTTAATCAAAGAAATTGGGGATACAGATATTGATCGACCTAAACTAGATTTAAAATGGTTTTATCTTAAACAGGATGATCAATCTGATTCAATTTGTGACACCTTTGAAAAATGGTTGGTGGGCAAAGCAGTAAAAGATTATCAACAAGTATTAAAATTTTTGAAAAAAGGCACAGCATTAAAAGATATTGATAATGTAGAAATTATAGATGCTTGTGTGACAAAAATACGAGAACTCAAGACGGAATGGATAGAAGAATATGTGATTGTTGAAAGAGAATATCAACAAGAACTGGCTACGAATCCTAATAGTAGCTATCTACATCGCCTGACACATGAAAAATACCGTTTGACACAAGCATATTTATTATCTGAGTTGGCAATGCGTAACTTTTTACCAAGTTATGGTTTCCCAACGGATGTGATTACCTTTAATAATATTACTAAGCTAGAGAAAGATCGTTGGGATAAACTTTCAAAGAACCGAAAAACAATGGATTTGGAAAGTTGTCTTGATCGTGAAGATAATTTATCGCGTGTAAAAGGCTTACCAAGCCGTAATATTGCGATTGCGATTCGTGAATATGCACCAGGTGCAGAAGTTATCGTTGATGGTCGTGTCTATACATCGAGAGGCATATCACTTGCATGGCAGAATATTCATAATGAACACGATAAGAAATCCCAAAAATTTGATTATGCTTGGATGTGCCATCACTGTGGTCAAACAGGGTTGACATCAGGTGTTTTGCTGAATGAAGAACAGTTGATATGTACAAATGCTAAATGTGGCGAAATTATAAAAGATGTTAAAAAAGTATTACGTCCAAACGGATTTAGTGTTGATTATTATGATAAACCCAATAATGATGTCACGACGCAAAAATATATCCCTGTTCAGAAACCTTGGGTAGGGCTTTCAGAAACAGCTCAAAGTTGGCCATTGCCACATGCTAATTTAGGATATTTTAACGTAGACCCTGATGGACATGTATTTCAATATAGTTCAGGATTGAACGGCACAGGATTTGCTATTTGTATGCAATGTGGTCGAGCGGATTCAATGGAAGAAAGTTATGATGGTGAAGCGAAGTTTCCAAGTACTTTAACTCCAGATCGTCCACATAAGGCTCTTAAAGCTCAAAAAGATGGTGATAAATTTAAACGACCAGATTGCGGTGGTTCAAGCGTCGTTAAAGCTAATATTCATTTAGGCTGCCAAATTAAAACCGATGTATTGGAAATTGTTTTAAAACATCCGACCCGTAATGAATATATTTTAAACAATGAAGATGGTCGAATTATTGCAACAACATTAGTTGTAGCTTTACGTCAGGCAATAGCAACTAAATTGGGTATTGCTACTGATGAATTGGGTTATGCAGTAAAAGTGAAGAAAATTGATGATCAAGCTGTTTTAGTTTTACAAATTTTTGATGACCTAAGCGGTGGAGCGGGTTTTTCGACTACTGCTGCTCATTATATTGCTGAAGTTTTAAGATCATTAGTTGCGGAAAAACTAAATTGTATAGACGATAGTTGTGATTCAGTCTGTGGCAAATGCTTGCTAGATACTCAAACGAGACATGACATTGAAAACTTAGATCGTACTTTGGCATTGGCATGGTTAGGAGATGAGTTTTTAACTTACTTAGATTCTCCAATTGCTAATACAGATTTTATCGCGGGTACTCCATTTTCGATCATTGAGCAATATGTAAATCATGGTGCAACACAAATCACATTCAACCTCACCGGTAATAGTGAAGATTGGGATGTTTTGTGTACTGCAATCAGAAAAAAACTATTTAAATTTTTGAATAGTAATATAAAGCTAGTAGGGGTGGTCTCATTAGATATGAGTTTGACACCACAAATACAGCAAGAAATGTTGGCGTTGGAAAAAATCGGTATTTCATTTACGGTGAATAGCAATATTACCCCTGAATATTTGTATGCTCAGATTGTAAGTCAGGAGAAAGTAATCACCTTATACAATCAGTCGACAGAAGTAAGTTGTTTTAATGAGTTCTGGTTGGAGGGTCAAAGCCCAAGCTATAAATCAATTACTTCCCCAGAGTTGCAATTACAAAAATTTAGTTTTGATTTTAAAGCTATTGAATCTTATGAAAATGAGTTTCAACAAATCAAAGTTGGTAAAGATTTTGATGGTGAATCAGTAAATGATTTTGCTGAAAAATTTTGGGCTAAAGTTTTACCAATATCTAAGCTACATGATTTGGTGAATGATGAGGTTATAGAAATAGAATATTCAGATCGATATTTGCAATCTCCAGCAAATATTATTCTGATAACCAGTTTGTTAAAAGGAATAAAGAAATTATTAGGTATTCGCCCTCGATTAACGATAACAACTTGTTTTAGAAACAAACAAATACAAGATGAAAAATTATATTCAGATTTTAGCAAGCGTGAAGTATTTGATAGTTTCTTTATAAATTATTTTGAAGATCAGTTATCTCAGAAGCTGAATTTGCAGATACCCGACTCAAAAATTGATCATGCGAGATTTTTACTTTTTAGATTGAAATCTGGGAAGAAAATTGAGCTTCGATTAGATCAAGGAGTTGGATTCTGGCAGATAAAATACATTGAGTGGCCAAAAGTGAAAGAAGACAGGGATTTTCCATTTAATGAAAGTTTCCAAAAACAATTGTTGTGGGTAAAACGGCAAGAGACGAACCTATGTGTAAGAAGTGAAGAGAATTTTAAGACTGATTTATATATCACTAAATCTTAAAGTACATATAAATAGAGTCATTATAGATTGCTAAGAGTATTCATAAGCCTGTACTTTTTACTAATGCTGAAAAGGAAGTTTCAGCATTAGTAAAGGAAGCTCATGAAGCTTGGAAATCTTTAAAGAGTTAGGAAAAATTTACCATCATTGTTATGAGTTTATTTCTTAGATTGTTGCCTGTGGCGATAAATACCTTGAGTATCTAAGTGAACTCACACTGTATGTTCCAGATGTTACGTGACCAAGGGGTCTGAAAATACTCGTATGATGACACAGATTCAGAATAATCCTCGTACACACGCAATGCTAGGTACAGCACTTGATGACGCCGTCCTAGATAGCAATACGGCACATATGGAGCAAGTGACACAGCTTATGAGCGATCCAGTGAAGAGGAGCCAGTTTGCTTATATTATTTATGATGTGTTGGTAAATAGAGAACGTTAGGCTTTTAACAATTAATTTTTATAAAGTTTAAATTAAATATAAAGGGGATAATGTGAATACATTTGTGAATGGACAAGAAACATATCAACAACTTGTTGATCAGATAGTTGAAATAAAAAATCAGATTAAAAATCTTAATGAAATTGCTAAAGAAAATACTTTGCTGAAGGCTATTTCAGCTCAAAAATGGTATGGATTTAAAAATAAGAGAGAGATCGTTTTTGATAGTCATACGGGCATATTATTTCCAAATTTTGAGTATATACCGCATATTTCTTATGAGGATTGGGAAAATGAAAAAAAGAACTATGAGTTAAATGAAATTGGGAAAAAATTATGGAGAAGTTTGGATGATATTGGCATAAATGATGAAATTAAAGGAAAATATTGGACAACTGATTTTGTTAGTCATTTTCCAAAAAAATACTCAGGAAAGACTCCTGTAAAGTTATATATAGCATGTATAGATTCTAAATACTCATGGGTGACTGATTTTCATAAAGATAGTGATAGGCGAGGGAACTATTTATTACATACTTCGAAGAATTATTTTTGGGAATATAAAAAAGACTTAAAGATGTTACCTGCTTTAAGAGTTATAGATAATCCTAGTTTATTACCAGATTACCCACGTTTAACACCACATGAAAAAGCTAAAATTATTCTAGATTCTTTTATTGAGAAAGAGTGGATACCAAATTTTGAACCATTTCTAGAAAGAGCCTATCGAATTAAGGAAGGTGTATTTTCCTTTATAGAGTTTATGGAAAGTGAGGATGAGTTTCAGGATCGTATAGATGTAGCCCAACAGCAATGTGATGAATATAACCGTATTTTTGATGCCTACTATCAACAGATACAATTGCAAAAACAGTTGGTAGTATTAGAGTCACAAATTGCCGAATTACCTGAACCAGCACCAATTAATGTATTTACATCGGATTTTGACTATCGACTAGACTTAGATAACTATGATTTACCCGTAATCCAAAGCTCAGTTTGGCAGTATAGCCAAGCTAGCCAGCAATGGATTAATACTTTATTAAACCGTATTGATGAGTGGGAAAATGAGCACCTAGACTTAGTTAAAAATACGGTTGAACTCAATCAAGAACTTGATAAAAAGCTACCTGTAAGTATCAATGTAACCGCTGAAGAAAAGCAGTTGCTTGAAGCACAACTACAACACCTTGAAAAACGTCTCGATCTAGGTTTAACGCCGTTGCGCTCTCACTTAATTAACCTTTTATCAGAAGCTCAGCAGATCTCTTTTAATCTAGAACAGACCAATACATTGCTTGGACTAGCACAGATTGAACAACAAGCACGTCCAAGCTTTGAATTGCTTGCTGAACATACGGCAATACTTTGCACCAAGACATTGAAAGAAATGGAATGGTTGGATGAGTCACTGGATTTTGTGAAAATGGTTGTGAGTGTTCTGCGCAAATCAGCAGAAGACTATCTCATTCTGGTAGATAAATATCAGCAAGACTTAATACAGATTGGTCTAGATAATAGTATTGAAACAGAAGAAATCACAAAATGGTTTGCTGAGTGGCGTAATGAGCGTTTATCACTTTTAAAACAAATTCAGCCTTTGTTGGATGCTGGCTTAAATAGAATCATAGATGAACAAACAGTCCTAGATGTGCTGCCATGTATTGAACAGTATCAAAATGAATTAGATCAGTTTTATTTGCAAAAACGTTTAGGTATCCATACGACTTATGCTTTCCAACCGAATGGACACCGTCAGGAGAAACTTGAAAAAGAACAAGAGCTAACCAAGCTTGTTCATCAATTCATGCAACAATTGGAAAAGGTTATCTTTAATACACAAACAACGGCGCAAAAGATTTGGCTTATACGTTTTAGTGAGGTTTGGCAACAAGGTGTAGTCAATGAAATTACAGACTTTTTAGCTAAGGAACAGCTTATTGAGCGTGATGATGTTGTACTGATCATGAGTGAAGAACTACGTAAAGTTCAGCAACAGAACTTGGCAGCTTGTTTACAGGATGCGCAAAGCTATAGTGAAGCTTTAGCCCAGCGAGAAAAGGACGTGAATACGTTGATATTTAAAATGCGTAAAGCATTACAAAAATAGAGGGGATAGTTGTGGGAATATTAAGTTCGATTGGTAGTTGGGCTGGCAATGCTATTAGTAGCTTTTTAGGAAGTAGCTTTTCATCTGGTACTGGGGGCCGTGATCATGATTATGGAGGTTCATACTCTTCTTCAAGTAGCTCTACAGTCACAAATTATGACCCTGATAAAGTAGAGGTTGCAAAGTTAGAAAATGAGCGTGTAGAGCTAGTAAAGAGTGCTCAGCTTGAATTGATAGAAGTGAATGCACGTCTTGAAGCAGTGATGATAGAAGCACGATGCAAAGGCTTTCAGGCAATGCAGGGTTCAATGATGCAAATGTTGAAAGAGGTTAATCACTTAGCTGAAGAACGATTAGTATTGCTTGAAAATGGTAGTCAAGAGCAAATTCAGAAAGTCGAGACCATGTATGCCGACTTAAGTAAGGACATGGAAAATGATGATTTTATGTTTTCTAAAGTACCGCAAATGCTAGAAATTGCGAATAAGTTTCCTGAAGAGTCGGATAGTCGGAAACTTTACATGAGTGGTATTGACCGTGAAATGGCAAAACATTTTGACTTCAAAACAGAGCAGTTAAAGCGTCTAAATGAACGTTGTCATGTGGTGGTGGCATCAGTTGTAGAAAGCAAGAAACAGATGCAAACCCATATTGATACTGTGATTTCAAAGCGTATTGAGCATATCGAGCAAGTGATGCAAGTAAATGCACAGCTTCCTTATAGTGTAACAGCGCAGATTAGTGGTGGTGACCAATTGCAAATTGAGCAGAAGTCTTAACTTAATAGTTAGTAACAAAGGCTAGGTGAGATGCCTAGCTTTTATATTTCTGGGATTCCTATTTCTTCTAAGCAAGCTTACTAAAAATACTTGGCTAATAGCGGGAAAAAGAGTAGACGATATTTGTCTAGAAGAGTGGGGGCAGTCCAGTTCGCTTAGCTGATTTAATTGCAATTTTACAGGCTTTAGATTTGGTTAGTCAGCTAATAATCTATTTTTACCAGAACAACCTTTATCAAGAGTCCAACTTTTGAAATTCGAGACAATACACACGCAAACGTGCATCGAGTAAAAATTAATAATTAGAATTTAGAATCCTTAGATTAGTTGCTTAGGGCAAAGCGAGAAAGATATTTTCTTTTTAGTGGAGCCTGAATTTACTGTTTCAGACTCTACTTTAATGATTGCAAGTTATTGATTTTATTTACTGTAAAAGAGTTTTACTTTGCATTTTTGCAATGGCAATAGACGAGCCAGAAAGATATTTTCTTTTTTAATGAAGGAATGGGTAATCCTTCCATAAACCAGCAAAATTAAAAATAGAGAGCAAATGAGCAGTTGAGCTTGATCTTTTTATGTTATCAGGCTTTATTTGTTGGACGAGTGATTAAGATCCTTCACAGGCTAGTGACTATAAAGGTATATGCACTATGGTAGAAATTGTTAAAAGTATAGATGGTCAACAATTCTCCGCTATATATATTGTAGGTGACTTACATGGTTGTTATAGCCTATTGATGCAAGAACTTAAAAAAATTGATTTTGACTTTAAGAATGATCTGATCATTTGTACAGGTGACCTTGTTGATCGAGGACATGAAAACTTGGAATGTATTGGACTACTAGATAAGCCTTGGTTTTTTACGGTACGTGGTAACCATGAGGAGATGTGTATAAGATCGCCTCATGATTATAAAATAAAAGACATTCATGCACGAAATGGAGGAGAATGGTTCTATCAACTCAGCTCAAGAAAGCAATCTGAAATTAGCACCCGTTTTCAACAATTGCCTTTGATTATAGAAGTTCAATTGGGATATAAAAAGATTGGTGTGGTACACGCAGATATTGATATTCACG
Source organism: Acinetobacter sp. WCHAc060033 (assembly GCF_004209125.1). Lineage (NCBI taxonomy): Bacteria > Pseudomonadati > Pseudomonadota > Gammaproteobacteria > Moraxellales > Moraxellaceae > Acinetobacter > Acinetobacter sp. WCHAc060033. The sequence goes on from NZ_SGSW01000006.1 coordinate 76,344, forward strand.
ATTGGAATGCTTTTAAACAAGACATTATGCAAGGTGACTACAAGATATCAGGTGTAACTTCTGCTTATAGTAATGCATTATGGGGAAGAGGACGTATTCGCCAGCAATCAGCTCACTATGATAGTGTCGAGAATATTGATGAAATTTACCTAGGTCACACCATTGTTAAAGAGCCAATTAAAGTCGATAATTGTTATTATATTGATGTCGGTTCCTCCTTCACCAGGAAACTCTGTATTGTAAAAGTTCAATAAAGATATTTGGGAATACCTCATCGTATAGTTCAATAAAAAATTGATTTTCTTGTAGAGGGAAGGGTTATTGAATTTAGTGTCAAAGCACTTAATTTTTACAAAAAATTACAATAAAAAGCATATATTTTCTTGTATCACTATGTGTATCACTAAATTTGATTTTTGGAAAAAGTTATTTAAAATCATTGGATTAAATGTTGCTACGGTAGAGGATATACCTACCAAGATTCAAGCCTTATGGCATAAGGGTTTTAAGTTATCACAATGACTTAAAGCCCTTTTTTATTGCGTACAATATCATGTCAATAATAATGATGCTTTACACTATTTAATAATTTGATAGAGATTATTATTTTTTGTAATTATTTGATTTTTAATAACTTTAAATATCTTTAGACTTAAGTCGCTAGATTTGAATTTCGCATTAAATCATTGTATTTTACTTCCAAGCTAGGATGCTCATTAAGCGTAATTTTCTGGAATGATATTTGCTTATATAAGAAATACTTGAGGGAAGAATAATGCCACAATTAAAAGTTAAATCGACGAATCAAGTCTTAGATCATGTTGATACACTTGGACGATGGGATCAGAAATATGTACAAATATCGTCAGGAAAATTTGAAGGTTCAATTACGGAAATAGAAGTCGAAGGTTTAAATATTTTCCGTGAAAAAATGAACATGTCCGTTCAGCAAATGACTTCTCCACCACCAGATACATTTGCGGTTTCTGTGTCACTCAACCAGTGTAAATTAGAATATTTAGATTGGCGCAAAAGTTTGCAAAATGGTCAAGGTTTAATGAATTTTAAATCAAAATATCATTTATTAACCAATCTTAGTTCAGATCTTCTAGTCCTCGATATTTGCCAAAATAAGTTAAATGAACGTGCTGAAAAATTAGGATTTATAGATTTGCCTAAAAAGAATCTAGGCATTCATTTAACTCAAGATTGCATAGAAACAGCCTTACAATTACTCAAAGGTGACGATTTAGGTGAACAGTTTTATTCACAAGCAAGTAGGCAAATATTAGATGAAATTTTATTATCATTAAATGTACCTATTGAGCCGAATAAAATTAATTACTGGAAATCAGATCGAAAGAAGATCGTGAATGATGCGTGTTATGGTGCTTTGGAATCTGGTGTGAGTTCGATGAATTTAGAATCATTATGTCAGTTCTCAAATGTAGGTGTCCGAATTTTGCAGTTAGCGTTTAAAGAAGTCCTTGGGATCTCACCATTAAAATGGTTGAAAATTGCGAAATTGAATCAAGTGAGAAAGCAATTATTGACATCGAATGATTTAAAAATAACAGACATCGCCTTAGATCATGATTTCAATCATTTTGGGCGTTTTTCAGCGGAATATAAGCAACTTTTTTTAGAATATCCCAGCCAAACAGTGAGAGGATTAGTAAAATCATTAAAGTGATTTACGCAATTTTCACATGCAGATGCATTGATTTAAATACCTTGAAGATAAAGCATTTATTGAGTATTCGTAATTTGGATATTGGAATTTTGTATTAGCTGTTAGAGATATTGGACTTCAATTTTGAAGTTAATTCAATATCTTAAAGGTGATACAAATGAATAAAATTCTTTTAATGGGCATCCTTCCACTCATATCAAGTCTAAGTGCTTTTGCTCAAGATCTCGATGAAGCAGCGATAAAGAATGAAAGTTTAAAAGTTTCGGGATTTGCACGTGCGAAATACGAACTGAAAGATTACTCGAGCAATGATGAAAAGCTTACATTTGATGCACTTAAGTTAAGTGTTAAATATAATAAAGAAGATGTTTTTGGTGGCTTAGAATATCGTTGTTATCAATTCAAAACCTTATGTGACTTTTCTGCTTTGGTTGACGCTTATGTCGGCTACAATTTTGATTCACAAAATACTTTAAAATTTGGTATCCAACCTGTTGTATTTGGACCTAGTCGTTTTTGGGAGAGTAATTATTATGGTGGAATTGTTTCGCAAGTCGGTTTAGCCGATATTCATAATCTTGGGCTTAATTATTCATTGAACTTCTTTGATAACAATAATTTAAATTTAGGATATTTTTATTCCGATGGTGGTCGCTATTTTGGACATAGTAGAGACGCAGCACGATATACCTCTAACTTTGTTCAGTCAGAACCAAATGATGATGTTCAAATGAATCTGAGTGAGAAAAATATACTGAGTATTTCACTGGATAGGAAAATTGAATTAAATCATGAAAATACTAACCTAATATTAGGTGGTTCTTTTTTATCTTCCACAATCGAGGATGATTTTTCAAATCAAGATGGTGATCGAAATGCTTGGGCTGTATTTGGAAACTTAAGCTATAAAAACCTTGCAGTGCTGCTCACATTCGGTCAACAAAGAATAAATGGTTTGGGTAAAGATGGCTTAGTGATGGGCTCGTTTGATGACACATATACTGTTGCGAATGACGGAAATTTTTATACATTGGATATTCATTATAAATTTGGTCAGTTTTATGTATTTGATAATGTAAGTATTTATGGAATGTTGAGTCAGTATAAGAAAGAAAATAATGATAACAATTCAAGTCGAAATATTTTTGGGGTGTCTTTGATCAAGGATAAGTTTGAGATCGCTGCTGAACAAATTATTGGCAAAAATGATCCTTCAATCGGTGGTGGAAAATACGATTTAGCGAAAGGGAATGATGCAAAAGGGAATTTGACCAAGATTAATTTTTTATACCATTTTTAACTGAGCGAATGTTCGTTTTTTGGATATTTAGTCAAATCTGAGTTATGCAATAGTGTTGAAACAGTATAAATCAAGGATGCTTTATAAAAGTGATTGAATAACACAATGACTTTTATATCAGGAGTTAAAAATGAATTCACAACTACAAAATTGTATTTCAATCAATGAGCGTGCAAATAATTTTGAAGAACTAGATAAAAAAGTTCAATTTCACCCTTTTACCGATGCTAAAGCCAACCTTGAGCAAGGTGGATTTATTATTGAAAGAGGTGAAGGTATTTATGTTTATGATATTTATGGTAAAAAATATTTAGAAGGTATGGCAGGACTGTGGAGTGTTGCAGTTGGTTTTAATAATCAACGTTTAATTAATGCCGCTGTGAAACAGCTGAATACTTTGCCGTTCTATCATCAGTTTTCACATAAAGCAGTTTTGCCAAGTATTGAACTTTCAGAAAAATTAATTGAAATGTCACCCGTGCCAATGAGTAAAGTCTTTTTGGCAAACTCAGGTTCTGAAGCGAATGATACAGCGATTAAACTGGTTTGGTATTACCAAAATGCAAAAGGTAATACTCAAAAGAAAAAAATTATTTCTCGTAAAAATGCATATCACGGTATCACCACTGTTTCAGCAAGTTTGACGGGTATCCCAACGATTCATAAAGGTTTTGATTTGCCGTTGAAAGGTTTTCATCATTTAACATGCCCGAATTATTATCGTGAAGCATTGGAAGGTGAGTCTGTTGAACAGTTTGTTGATCGTTTAGCACAAGAGTTTGAAGACTTGATCCTTGCGGAAGGTCCTGAAACCATCGCGGCATTTATTGGTGAACCTGTGATGGGTGCAGGTGGTGTAATCGTTCCACCAAAAAACTATTGGGAAAAAATGCAAGAAATTTGTAAACGTTACGACATTCTTGTCATTGCAGATGAAGTGATTTGTGGCTTTGGTCGTACGGGCGAAATGTTCGGGTCTGAAACATTTAATATCAAACCAGATATGTTGGTGGTTTCTAAGCAGCTTTCATCGTCATATCAACCTATTTCAGCGTTGATGATTAATGAAGAAATTTTCCAGCATGTTGCTGAACAAACCTCAGTATATGGCGCATTTGCACATGGCTTTACAGGGGGCGGGCATCCAGTTGCAGCTGCAGTTGCATTGGAAAATTTAAAAATCATTGAGGAAGAGTGCTTGGTTGAGCGAGCGCGTCGTGTCGGTACAAGAATGTTTAACAATCTAAAAGCATTGGAAAATCATGATTTAGTCGGAGAAATTCGTGGGGTGGGTTTAATTGGTGCCATTGAATTAGTCGATTGTAAAACCAGTAAAGCACCATTTGAAACTGCTGGAAAACTTGGGCGTTATTTCTGTGCACGTGCACATGAGCATGGCTTAATCATTCGTAATATTGGTGATGTAATTGCACTATGTCCGCCTCTTATCATTTCAGATGAAGAGATCGATGAAATGGTCAATCTTTTGCAGAAAGCGTTACATGATACCTATAACTGGCGCAAAACTTTTGAATAAATAATCACAAACGGTAACTCAAACAGTTCGTATGCGTAACATGAAAATCAACGATTTCAGCTGCGCATAGGGATTGTATTATTGATTTTAATAAGGAATGTTAAAATGAGTTTAATTGAAGAAAAAGTGAGTGATTTAAAAACAGGGTTAAAATCTCGGCATATTACCATGATGTCTATCGCTGGCGTTATTGGCGGAACACTTTTTGTTGGTTCGGGGAGTGTAATTCACAGTGCTGGACCAGCTGCAATTCTAGCTTATATTCTCGGTGGGTTAATTCTTTTATTAATCATGCGTATGTTGGGTGAAATGGCTGTCGCAACACCAGACACAGGCTCTTTTTCAACTTATGCTGATAAATCAATTGGTCGCTGGGCAGGTTTTACCATTGGTTGGATGTATTGGTTGTTTTGGGGGACGGTCATGGCTTGGGAAGCCTTCGTCGCGGGTAATATTTTAAACGTATTTTTCCCCGCAATCAGTTCCAATTGGTTTGTACTCATTGTGACACTGGCTCTATTGGTCGTTAACTTCTTTAACGTGAAAAATTATGGTGAATTTGAATTTTGGTTTGCGTTGATCAAAGTGATTGCCATTGTCAGTTTTATTGCACTCGGGTTCTTGGTTGTATTTAATATTTATAACATCGAAGCACCACATGGAATTAGTAATTTTACAGCTCAAGGCTTTATGCCAAATGGAATTGCTCCCGTATTTGGTGCTGTATTGGGAGTGATGTTCGCCTTTGTTGGTGCTGAAATTGCTACGATTGCTGCATCTGAAACTGAAAATCCAGCGCGTGAAATCAAAAAAACCAATAAAACCATTGTTTGGCGTATTTGTATCTTTTATATCGGTTCAATCTTCTTCTTGATCTGTATCGTACCTTGGAATGATCCGTTATTAGGTCAATCAGGTTATGGTGCTTATCGTAGAGCATTAGAAATCATTGGTATTCCTGGTGCTCAAACTTTAATGAATATCGTGGTGTTAACATCGCTCAGTAGTTGTTTGATTTCTGCGCATTATGCAGGTTCAAGAATGCTTTATTCACTTGCTTTACGTGGTGATGCACCTGCAATTTTAAAGAAGACAACTCAGAAAACGGGTGTACCGATCGCTGCGGTACTGGCAACAAGTGTCATTGCGGTTACATTTTCCCTGATCAATCTAAACCCTGCTTTCTCTTCAAAAGATATGCTGATCACTTTGATGAATTTAACGGGTGCAATTGGATTACTGATTTATCTGGTTATCGCATGCTCTCAGTTAAAGATGCGTAAACAACTTGAAGCCAAAGGTGTAGAACTCGAAATTAAAATGTGGCTTTATCCTTGGCTGACTTGGGCTGTGATTGTTTTCATTATCCTGTTCTTGATTGGTATGTTGTTTATTGAAGAGTATCGCTTATTGGTTGGTTCTACAGCAATGACCATGGCAGGGATTGCAATGGTCGGTATTATTAAACAAATAAAATCAAAGGTCGCAAAGCCACCAGTGATTACTGAGTTTTCATAAACATAAATCGTTTTATCTCAAAAATATTTCGGAATAAAAAATTAATATTAGGATGTAATGAAAATGTACACAAATACAAAGCTATATATTGATGGTGATTGGAAATTATCAAAAACTGATCAAGTAATTTCAGTGTTAAATCCTGCAAATGAGTCAATTATTGGAGAAGTATCGAAAGCTTCATTAATCGATCTACAAGCTTCAGTAGAAAGTGCAGAAAATGGGTTTAAAGTCTGGAAATCTACACCTGCATTGGAACGGGCAAAGATTTTAAATAAAGCTGCGGATCTTTTACGTGAACGCGTTGAGGATATTGCACGGACAATGACATTGGAACAAGGTAAACCACTTAAACAATCAAAAATTGAAGTTTTATCTGCTGCCGATATTATCAATTGGTTTGCTGCTGAAGCCGTGAGAAGTTATGGTCAAGTGATCCCTTCACGTAGTCATGATGTATTGTCTTATACCTTAAAAGTTCCTGTGGGGATCGTGGCAGCATTTACCCCATGGAATTTCCCAATTAATCAAATCGTTCGGAAAATTTCTGCCGCATTAGCAGCAGGATGCTCAATCATTGTAAAAGGTCCAGAAGAAACGCCTGCATCACCTGCGCAATTGGTACAGGCTTTTCATGATGCAGGGCTTCCATCAGGTGTGATTAGTCTGGTCTTTGGTGATCCGCAAGAGATTTCGACATATTTGATTGAACATCCAAAGATCAAGAAAATATCATTTACTGGATCAACACCGATTGGAAAACAACTTGCTTCACTTGCAGGCAAGCACATGAAAAAAGTGACCATGGAGCTAGGTGGTCATGCGCCTGTGTTGATTTTTAAAGATGCAGATATTGATAAAGCACTTCATCAGATCATTAATTTTAAATTTAGAAATGCTGGGCAAGTGTGTATTTCACCGACTCGTTTTTTGATTGAAAAAGAAGTTTATGAGCAAGTTGTTGAAAAAATTGCCCAGCTTGTCAAAGCTTTAAAAGTTGGAAATGGCTTAGATGAAAGCACAGATATTGGCCCCGTGATTCATAGTCGGGCTTATGGTAATTTAAAATCAATCGTTGCTGATGCATTGCATCATGGTGCGAAATTGGTCTGTGGAGGCGAGCAAATGCAGGGCGAGGGCTATTTTTTCCAACCTACTGTACTCAAAGATGTTCCATTAACAGCCCAGTGTATGAATAGTGAACCGTTTGGACCTATTGTTATTTGTAATTCTTTTGATGATTATTTAGATGCAATTGAAGAAGCCAATCGCTTGCCATTTGGTTTGGCTGCTTATGCTTTTAGTCAAAATAATAAAACTTGTATCGAGCTTGGACGTGATCTCGAATGTGGTATGTTGTCAATTAATCATATCGGTTTGTCTTTCCCAGAACTTCCGTTTGGCGGTATTAAGGATTCGGGCTATGGCACTGAAGGTGGCAGTGAAGCGATCAATGCTTATCTGGATACACGTTTGGTGACGGTGTCTGCATAAGTTATTTCAATATAATTGGTTTTTAAAAAAGATGGGATTGAAAATAGCTTAATGCTTTATAATAAAAAGCAGAATTGAATAAATTCTGCTTTTTATATTTCAAAATATCTCAAATTAATTTAATTTTTTTGAAAGAAAATCTACAAATAAACGAGCCCTACGCGATAACTTTTGGTTTTTGGGGCATGCTACATAAAAATAACGGATCTGACTTTTATAATCTTCAAGACATTTAATCAATTGTTTAGATTCTATATATCGTGTGACGAGGAACTCTGGCAAATAGACAATACCTTGGTGTTGCAAAGCAAGGTCGACAAGGAAGTCTCCATCATTACACTTAAATTTAGGAAAACAGTGCAGGGTGACAGGTTCACCATGATGGCTAAGGTAAATTTTATTCTCAGGTTTATTGTGAAAATACATTAACAGATGATGATTGATTAATTCATCCTGCTTTTGAGGAATGCCATACTTGCTATAATATTCAGGCGTTGCATAAAAATTTAAATTAAATTGTTGCAGGATAATATTTTCAAAATTGTCATTTAATGTTGTTCCAATTCTGAGTGTCAAATCATAATGATGATCGTAAATGTCCTTTACCTCATCCGATAATGCCAATTCAATTTCAATATCAGGATAACTAAGAATAAATTCAGAAACTATGAGATTGAGTTTATGACGACTAAATGAGGCGGGTGCATTTATTTTAAGTGAACCTTCGGGATAAAAATGATCGTGAACAATTTCAAGTTGAGCGATTTCATATTCACTTAATATAATTTTACAGTGCTGATAAAACTTCTCGCCTGTTTCAGTAAGATTCATTTTACGTGTCGTACGTAATACCAGTGTGGCATTGAGATGTGTTTCAAGATAGCTAATTCGCTTTGCAACCAAATCACGGCTGATATTTAAAGCACGTGCAGCTTTACTAAAATTTTGATGTTCTACGACATGATAAAAAGTCTTTATACAATCTAACTTATCCATAAAAAGACTCAATCCTTAAAATAATTCTTAAATTCATATTTCATCTGCAATTAAGAGCAAGTGTTTTATGTTTGATAAATATGTAAAATTTTTGATTGTATTCGAATTGAATACACATTGCTGTTCAATAATGCGTATTACTTTACATTAAAATTTGCTTATATAACACTCATTCGAATTTCTCATGAAATATAAAAGACAGAGGAAATACCCATGACTGATGTTCAGATGATCTTAAAAAACGGAAAGATTACTACACTGAATCCAAAGCAACCTGAGGTTCAAGCAATCGCTATTGCAGAGGGTAAAGTGATTAAAACAGGTAGTGTAGATGAGGTCATGAAGTTGGCAACATCTACAACAAAGGTTGTTGATTTAAATGGTCGCCGTGTTATTCCTGGTTTGAATGATAGTCACCTGCATATTATTCGTGGTGGTCTAAATTACAATATGGAACTACGTTGGGAAGGTGTGCCATCAGTTGCTGATGCCTTACGACTTCTTAAAGAACAAGCAGATAATACACCTGCACCGCAGTGGGTACGTGTAGTTGGTGGTTGGACAGAATTCCAATTCGCTGAACGTCGTATGCCAACGATTGAAGAAATTAATAAAGCAGCACCTGATACCCCCGTGTTTATCCTCCATTTATATGCGAGTGCCATTCTCAATAAAGCTGCAATTCACGCTTTAGGTTTTGATAAAAATACTCAAGACCCACCAGGTGGTCGTTTTGAGCGTGATGCAAAAGGTGAGTTAACAGGTTTGGTACTGGCAACGCCTGCAGCGACGATTCTTTATGCAACTTTGGGCAAAGCACCAAAATTACCACTTGAAGATCAAATTAATTCAACGCGTCATTTCATGCGTGAATTAAACCGTCTAGGTTTGACTTCTGCGATTGATGCGGGTGGTGGTGGTCAAAATTACCCAGATGATTATGAAGTGATTCAATCACTGCATAAAAATGAACAAATGACAGTTCGTATTGCTTATAACTTATTTGCTCAAAATGCAGGTTCAGAGCTTGAAGATTATAAGAAATGGACGGAAATGACTTTCCCCGGTGATGGCGATGCACTATTTAAAGTCAATGGTGCGGGGGAGAATCTGACTTGGTCTGCAGGGGATTTTGAAAACTTCTATGAACCTCGTCCAGATTTACCAGAAAAAATGGAAAAAGAGCTAGAGAGCATTGTTGAACTATTAGCTGAGAAGAAATGGCCATTCCGTATCCATGCGACCTATGATGAGAGTATCGATCGTTTATTGACAGTTTTTGAGCGTGTCAATTCTCGTCAACCTTTCGCAACTCGTTTCATCATTGATCATGCCGAAACAGTGTCAGATAAAAATATTGATCGTATTGGAGCACTGGGTGGTGGTATTGCGATTCAGCATCGTATGGCATTCCAAGGTGAAATTTTTGTAAATCGTTATGGTGCTGAAGCTGCCAAAGATACGCCTCCTGTGAAGAAAATGTTGGAAATGGGTGTACCTGTAGGTGCAGGAACGGATGCGACACGTGTTGCTTCGTACAATCCTTGGGTCTGTCTAGGTTGGTTGGTCACTGGTAAAACAGTAGGAGGCATGCCTTTATATGATGAAAAAGACCTTTTAGATCGCCAAACAGCACTGAAACTTTGGACAAAAGGTTCTGCATGGTTCTCTGGTGAGCAGTCGGACAAAGGTGCTTTGGTCGAAGGTGAACATGCGGATTTAGCAGTACTTTCAGATGATTACTTTGCGGTAGAAGGTGATGATATTCAATGGATTGAGTCAGTATTTACAGTCATGAACGGTAAAGTGGTTTATGCAGGTGCTGAATTTAAACAGGACGATCCGCCAATTCCACCAGCTTCTCCAGATTGGTCACCTGTAAAACGTTTTGGTGGTCAGAGGCGCTTGTCTGAAAACCGTAATGCACCGTCTTTACAACCTTTACAGAAAAATTCTGCAATTTGTGCATGTTCAACTAGTTGTGGCATGCATGGGCACAATCATGCATGGATGCTTGATGTTCCTGTTGATCCAAAAGACAAACGCTCATTCTGGGGTGCACTCGGCTGTTCTTGCTTCGCATTCTAAAAAGCAAACCTTTCTTTTTTCTTAAATATTTTAATTTATTTAGACGGTTCTATTTCCACTGTGGAAATAGAGCCACAGGGGTCTTATGAAAATTTATTTACTCTCCTTTGCTGTAGGCTTACTCGTTGGCGTTTTATATTATGTGTTAAATGTAAAATCTCCAGCGCCTCCATTGGTTGCATTATTGGGTTTATTGGGTATGGTGATAGGTGAACAACTGATTCCTGTCATTCGAAATTTAATGAACTAATGGCTGAATAAGAATTTTAAAATGGCACATCTCAATCGATTGTTAAGTTTCAATGCGGGTTATGTGGATACTGCAAGCTTCCTCGCAATTCATGGGCTTTTCGCAGCACATGTGACAGGAAACTTTGTCACCCTTGGTGCGGCATTGGTTTCCAATAACCATGCAGGAGCATGGGCTAAGCTCTCTGCCTTACCGATGTTTTGTATTACAATTTTATTGGTGAAATTGCTTGATCAATTTTTTATAAAACGTGCAAAAACATCTTATCCGACCTTATTAAAAATGATGTTTCTATTTTTTATTTTGGCGGCTGTGATTTCGATATTCTATTTACCATTTCCGTTTGCTGATACGTGGTCAAGTTTTGCTGTAGGGATGTTACTGGTCGCAGCAATGGCAATCCAAAATGCAATCCATCGTTTACATTGGGTGAAAGAGTCCCCAACAACAGTGATGACAGGTTCAACTACACAATTGATGTTAGATGTTGGAGAACTTTTTTCTCAAAGCAATCCTGAGAAAAGGCAAATCATACAACAACGATTTAAATCAATTTTCCCTACGATGCTGAGTTTTGCTTTAGGTTGCGCAGTCGCTGCGATTGTTTTTAAATTTGCTTTACTTTGGTTGTTTATTGTTCCACCTGTATTGATGGCTTTAATCTACTGGAAAAAAGAGAATTATAAAAAAGCGTGAGTGTATTTTGATATTTCCATTTATCCAATGCATTGTTTTATCACTTGTAATTTAAATCAGGTTGTTGCGTTAACAGGAAAGTCTAAGTATTAATCGCTTAAAGAATGGCAGTTTTACAGAAAATTACTTTTAAAAAATAGGGTTATTATGAGTCTTATAAATACACAACAAAAAAGAGTGCCTTTTTGGCAAAATTGTCGTGAATCCGTCATTTTGACTATTGTGGGTGGTGCAATCGATACGATTGGTTTTATAGCATTATTTGGGTTTTTTACCGCGCATGTGACAGGTAACTTGGTTTTAGCTGGCGCTGTTTGGGTCAATGGCGGTAAGGGTGTTTGGATCAAACTTGCAGCGATTCCTCTGTTTATTTTAACCGTGATTGTCACTAAATATTTAATTGAAAGATTTGATAAAAAACATAAAATTCTTACTTCGTTATTTCTGGCAGAAGCTTTTTTCCTTACAGCATTTATGATTGCAGGGCTACTATTTGAACCATTTAAACATGCTGAGGCGGTGAGTGTTGCAATTACAGGTGGTTTAGGTCTAATTGCATTGGCGATTCGTAATACATCGAGTAAAACACTGATTAAACATATTAGCCCAAGTACCATGATGACAGGGAATACCACACAGTTGGGTATTGATATTTCAAATTATTTGAGTCATCCGACAGAAGAAAATCGAGTGTCTATGGTGAATAGCCTGAGTATTATTCTTGGTTTTGTGATCGGGGCTTTTTTAGGTGCATTCCTTTATTGGCATTTGGATTTTTGGAGTGTGGCATTTTTTATTTTTCCGATCTTATATTTGGCATATCTAGCGTATAATCAAAAATTTAAGACACCATCGTAATGAAAAAATTGCCTGATCATGAATGTGGTATTCATAATGAAGAGTTTATTAATGTTTAGAGAAGATGATCTAGCAGATTGATTTATTAAAGTTTTACTGTGAGTTGAAGTCATTGCTGCGCAATATTTGAGTTAACTTTGATCTATGGCGTTCAAAGTTCGTGATGTATGAGGCATGTTGATGGATAAATTTAGCTAAACAATATGTTATAATTTGTAATATATCACCGAGAAAGACCGTAAAACGTTCAAATCCAATATAAAGCTGCCAAATGCGCAGCTTTTTTAATTGATGTGCATTTTATGCAATTTTTTTTATCGGAAATGTCATTTTGGTACATTTATTGGATGCTGAATTGTGGTTGAATCTCAGCCATGTTTCATTTTTAAATGAACTCGATTTTATCAACGAAAAGCTCAAACTGATCAGGGGCTCAACAATGACGAATCCAAATCCTTCAGCGGGTTTGCTCGAACGCTTATTTAAATTAAGTGAGAACAAAACAACCTTTAGAACGGAAGTCCTTGCAGGTTTTACGACATTTTTAACGATGTGTTACATCATTATTGTCAATCCAGGCATACTTTCTATAACAGGTATGGACCATGGTGCAGTTTTCGTTGCAACTTGTTTAGCCGCTGCAATTGGCTGTTTTGTAATGGGAATTGTGGCGAACTATCCGATCGCACTTGCACCAGGTATGGGCTTAAATGCTTATTTTACCTTCTCTGTATGTCAAGGTATGGGTGTGCCATGGCAAACCGCATTGGCTGCTGTATTTGTATCTGGTTTAGTCTTTATTGCAATCAGCATGTTTAAAATACGTGAAGCAATTGTCAATGCTATTCCAATGTCGTTGAAGTTTGCGATTGGTGGCGGGATTGGTTTATTCCTTGCACTGGTTTCTTTAAAAACTTCGGGCATCATTGTTGCCAATGACGCGACTTTAGTGAAATTAGGTAATTTGAATGATCCTAAAGTTTTACTGACTTTATTAGGCTTTATTCTCATTGTGATCATGCATCACTTTAAAGTGCGTGGCGCAATTATTATCAGTATTTTGGCAATTACCGCGATTGCAACTGCATTGGGTTTAAATCAATTCCAAGGTGTGGTTGGCGCAATTCCATCTTTAGCACCAACATTCTTGCAAATGAATTTTGAAGGTTTATTTACAGCAAGTTTGATCGGTGTAATTTTTGTTTTCTTCCTTGTCGATTTGTTTGACTCAACAGGAACATTGGTTGGTGTATCACATCGTGCAGGCTTACTGAAAGACGGTAAATTACCACGTTTGAAAAAAGCATTATTTGCTGATTCAAGTGCAATTGTTGCAGGTGCCGCTTTAGGTACATCTTCAACGACACCATATATTGAATCTTCTGCAGGTGTTGCCGCAGGCGGTCGTACTGGTTTAACAGCAGTCGTTGTCGGTGTATTGTTCCTTGCGTGTTTATTCTTTGCACCATTGGCTCAGTCAGTGCCTGGATTTGCAACTGCACCAGCATTGTTGTTCGTTGGTGTGCTGATGATTCAAGGGATCACCAATATTGAATGGGATGATATTACTGAAGCAGTTCCTGCATTCTTAACTATCGTATTTATGCCATTCTCATATTCAATTGCAGATGGTATTGCGATGGGCTTTATCAGCTATGCATTGGTGAAATTATTCACAGGCAAAGCAGCGACAGTACCCTATATGGTCTGGATTATTGCTGTACTTTGGGTGATCAAATTTGTTGCATTTGGTGGCTAATTCAAAATTTACATGAAAGGGTGTAGACAAGTGTCTGCACCCTTTTTTATTTTATAGATATTCGTATTTGAGGAAATAACATGAACAGATTAGAACTCATTCGTGCCATACCTAAGGCAGAACTCCATGTACATATCGAAGGAACGTTTGAGCCTGAACTGATGTTTGCCATTGCTCAACGTAATCAAATTGATATCCCTTATAAATCTGTAGAAGAAGTCAAACAAGCTTATAACTTTCATAATTTACAATCTTTTTTAGATATTTATTATGCAGGCGCGGCTGTACTGATTCATGAGCAAGATTTTTATGATCTGGCTTGGGCATATTTTGAGAAATGTGCTGAAGATAAAGTTGTACACACTGAAATGTTCTTTGACCCGCAAACCCATACTGATCGTGGTGTGGCATTTGCAACGGTGATCAATGGTTTACAACGCGCTTGTGATGATGCTTTAACTAAATTAGGCATTAGTTCGCATCTCATCATGTGTTTTTTACGTCATTTGAGCGAAGAAGCAGCATTTACAACTTTAGAACAAGCTTTACCTTATAAAGATCAAATTATCGGTGTGGGCTTAGATTCAAGTGAGGTCGGGCATCCTCCATCTAAATTTGAACGTGTTTTTGCCAAAGCACGTGAAGCTGGATTTTTAGTGGTTGCGCATGCAGGCGAGGAAGGTCCAGCAGAATATGTGTGGGAAGCTTTAGATTTATTGAAAGTGAACCGTATTGATCACGGTGTACGCTCTGAAGAAGATCCGAAATTGATGGCACGCTTAATTGCTGAAAAAATGCCTTTAACCGTATGCCCACTCAGTAATTTAAAACTCTGTGTGGTTGATGATATGGCAGAACATAATATTCAACGTTTATTAAAACAGAGTGTTCACGTCACAGTAAATTCAGATGATCCATCGTATTTTGGTGGTTATATGAATGATAATTTTATTGCGATTGCAGAAGCTTTGGATCTTAGCCATGATGAAATCAAAGTATTAGCAAAAAATTCATTTGAAGCTTCGTTTATTTCCAACGAACAGAAGCAAAAATGGAACAATCAAATTGATGCATTGGCGTGATTCTAGGTTTATCCTATGCATTATCAAAAAGCAGTGTTTTATCACTGCTTTTTTCATGAGGAAAATATTGTGAGATTTTTAACAACTTTAACTTTATTGGCAGTTGTTCCAATCACGGTAGCATGTGCAGATTCAGATCCACATGCGATGCGACAAAAAATGTTAAAGCCGTTAATCGAACAACAGTGTCAGAGTGAATTGAAATCTTCAAAAATTTGGCAAGCGGCATCTATATTTTGGAGTGATTCACAACAACAGCATGCACAACAAAAAATCTGTGGCTGTGTCAGTGATAGTGCATTGAAAGATATATCAAATAAAGATTTAGTGATGGCTTCTGTGAATGAAGAAACAAAAAATAAAGTCATTCATCAAGCGGTATTAAACAGCATCAAAGGCTGTGTGAAAGAAGTTTTAAAATAGCCTAAGCAAATATTGTTTTAATTCTAACTGCAAAAAAAGCACATCTGTCGATGTGCTTTTCATATAAATTTGAATGGATAATCGTGAACTTAGATCATAGCTTAAATGCTATCGAAGCTTAATCTCTTTGACGTGTCATACTTTTTAACACATTGTCTTTGTCAATGAAGTGATGCTTCAAGGCTGCGCCAATATGCCCAATTAAGAGTAAACCTGCCGCCCAAGAAATATAAATATGTAAAGGTTTTACGATTGCAGTCAAATCAGGATTATCTTGTACCAATTTTGGAATTTCAAATAAATATAGAACTGGTACAGGATGCCCAGCACTCCAGCTAAATAAACAGCCTGTGATTGGTAAAGCAAGCAGAACTAAATACAATGCTAAATGTCCAAAATGAGCCATTTTTTTCATGGTCGGTGACATGCTTTCAGGTAACTCAGGTGCAGGGTGGGTATAGCGCCAAAAAATACGAATCACCACTAAAAAAATAATCACAGAGGCAATATTTTTATGTAATGTGATGACATCACCCTTAAAACTACCGTCAGATTCATAACTTAGGAAGTTACCACTATAAAAACCGATGACATAGGCAACAATAAAAATAATCGCCATAGACCAATGAAGCCATTGTGCCGTCCTTGTGTAGTATTTTGATTTTTGTTGCATGAGAAGTATTCCGATTAAACTTAATCACTATAATATGAATTTTAGATGATGAAATCAGCCTTAAAAATTCAACGTAATGTTTTAAATTTGCAACGTTAAAGTCGAAAAGTGGGAAGTAAATATACGATTACCATTCAATTACATGAATAGTGATAATTTATAGTTTATTCTGTGCTTAAGATTAGGCAGAATAGCGCCACAAAGTAATATAACAAGGACTTTACTGTGAAAAAATTAATTGCTGTTCTAGCACCATTCGCTCTTGTACTTTCAGCTTGCGCAACGACAGATGGAACAACAGGTGGTTCTGCAATGCAGACGACAGGTCAACAACTCGGTATGACGGCACTTAAAATTGGGATCAATGCCAAGTGTACAACTGAATTAAATAATCTACCTGCTTGGAAAACAGCAACACGTGTGATGACAGCTGAACAGAAAACCAATGTACAAACGGAAATTTGTGGATGTGTTAGTGAAAAAGCACCAGAGAGTGTAACTGCAGTAGATTTGGCAACGGCTGCACTCGATCCACAGGCACGTGCAACGATCGTTTCAAATGTTGTCACTAAAACGATTAATTCATGTGTTGCTGAAGCTGTGAAATAAAATGCTTTGAAACCATGTTAGAATTATAAAAGGCTGACTCGTTCAGCCTTTTATTTTGATAGGAATGAAAATGTTAATTGCTGGTGTAGATGAAGCGGGTAGAGGACCATTGGTGGGTTCGGTTGTAGCTGCTGCCGTAATTTTAGATCCAAATAATCCGATTGAAGGATTAAATGATTCAAAAAAATTAACGGAAAAAAAACGTGAAAAGTTATTCATTGAAATAAAAGAAAAAGCTTTGGCATGGTCAATTGCAGAAGCATCTCATCAAGAAATTGATGAAATTAATATTCTCCAAGCATCATTATTGGCTATGCGTCGTGCTGTAGAAGGTTTAAAAATTCCTCCAGAGCATGTACTTGTAGATGGAAACAAAGTACCTAAAGGCCTACAAATGAGCTGTGATGCTGTTGTTGGCGGGGATGCATTACACGCAGAAATTAGTGCTGCCAGTATTCTTGCTAAAGTGACTCGTGATCATGAAATGGTTGAATTAGATCAGCAATATCCACAATTTGGTTTTGCTAAACATAAGGGTTATCCAACCAAAGCACACTATGAAGCGATTGCTGAACATGGTGTGATCGACCAGCATCGCCGTAGTTATGGACCTGTAAAGAAGGCATTAGGTATTGAATAAATTATTCAATAACACAATTAAAAACATATAGTTAAAAAATTTAAAGCGACCTTTTGAGTCGCTTTATTTTTCAAAACAAGATTTAACCTTAACGGTTATACGTGTTCTGCGCATTATCATCTTCATAAGAAGGTTGATAATCTTGATCAATATGTTGCAAATGTTCGTGCATAGCACGTTCATGTTGAATACGTTGATAAATTTCTTCGCGGTGTACAGAAACTTCTTTTGGTGCATTCACACCAATACGAACTTGATTGCCTTTAACACCAAGCACAGTAACACTGACTTGATCCCCAATCATCAAAGTTTCTCCGACACGACGGGTCAGAATCAGCATGTTTATCTCCTTGCTTAAACGCTAAACCTGCGACAATTTCTAAAATTAGAAAACACAACCTTAAATAGCAAAATAATTCTAACAGAATAATGTGACAAGTTTTTCACTTTTTCATCACTCTGTCGAAAATTTTCTAAAACCTCAAACCTAATATAACAGAGCCACTATAGAAAACACTATAGTGGCTCAGTTTTTTTATTGGTCAAAATAGCAAATAAATTGCGTTACTTGATCAAATATTATGCACGAACGCTTGATTCACCATGTTCACGGTCTAAACCGAAAGCAGTGTGAAGCGTACGAACTGCAAGTTCTAAGTAATTTTCTTCAATAATCACAGAAATTTTGATCTCTGAAGTTGAAATCATCAGGATATTGATGCCTTCATCAGCAAGTGCAGTAAACATTTTACTCGCAACGCCTGCATGTGAACGCATACCTACGCCTACGATTGATACTTTAACGATATCATCACGTGTTGCAACTTCACGCGCACCAATTGCACGTGCTGTTTCTTCTAAAATCGCTTTAGCTTTTTTCAATTCACCACGATTTACTGTAAATGTGAAGTCAGTTGTACCATCTTCTTCAACGTTTTGGATAATCATATCCACTTCAACATTTGCAGCACCAATCGGTGACAAAATTTTAGAGGCAATACCTGGTTCATCAGGAACACCTAAAATAGTTAATTTTGCTTCGTCACGGTTAAATGCGATACCTGAAATAATAGGATTTTCCATGTTGTCTTCCGCTTCAGTGGTGATTAGTGTTCCGACGTTTTTCTTAAATTCTTCGTCGAATGCGCCATCATCGTCATTATCAAAACTTGATAATACGCGTAAAGGCACTTGGTATTTTCCTGCAAATTCTACAGAACGAATTTGCAGAACTTTTGAACCAAGCGATGCCATTTCAAGCATTTCTTCAAATGAAATGCGATCAACTTTTTTAGCTTTTGGTGCAACACGAGGGTCAGTGGTATAAACACCGTCCACATCGGTATAAATCTGACATTCATCTGCTTTCAGTGCAGCAGCAAGGGCAACACCTGAAGTATCTGAACCACCACGACCTAAGGTTGTGGTATTTCCTTCAGCATCAAAACCTTGGAAACCTGCAACGACAATCACACGACCTGCATCTAAGTGCCCAGTCATTACATCTGTGTCGATTGATTCAATACGCGCTTTGGTATATGAATTGTCAGTTTTAATCCCAACCTGACGACCAGTAAGTGACTTCGCAGCAACACCAATTGAATTGAGTGCCATTGCTAACATTGAAATCGTTACCTGTTCACCCGTAGACACCATTTGGTCAAGTTCACGAGGATCAGGGGTTTCGGTAATGGCTTTCGCTAAAGCCAATAAGCGGTTGGTTTCACCACTCATTGCTGATACAACTACGACAACCTTGTGTCCGTGATCATGCCAACGCTTTACGCGACGAGCAACATTTAAAATGCGCTCAGGAGTACCCATAGAGGTACCGCCATATTTTTGAACGATTAATGCCATGTTTGTTCCATATAAGCAGTGACTCTAATTGGCATTAGAGTCATTTACACAAAAGGTGAAGTTATTATTTTTGAGCAAGCCAAGCAGTAAGATCTGCCATAACTGGTTCAAACTTCTCGTTTAGTGGCGCGCCACCTTGTGCTAAGTCAGGTTTACCACCACCTTTACCACCCAGCTCTGTCGCTAAGTGTTTGATGATGTCACCCGCTTTTAGATTTGCAGTGAAATCTTTCGCTACAGATGCAATCAGACTGACTTTATCAGCGTCAACACCTGCGAGCACGATCACTGCATTGTCTAATTTAGATTTGACACTGTCATGAAGATGGCGAACAGATTTCGCATCCTGACCATGAACAGTGGCAATAAGTGTCTGGCGACCTGCGATGTTCTGAACTTGACCCATCAGTTCAGATGCTTGGAAATTCGCCAATTTTTGATTCAATTGTTCAATTTGCTTTTGCAATTGATGTGCTGTTTCAACAGTTGCTTCAACTTTTTCAACAGTCTGATCTTTTTGCGCTTTTAATAAGTCATTGATGTGAACAATGTCTGCATCAACTTTTTGTACAGTTTCAAGTGCTTTAGTCCCTGTAACCGCTTCGATACGACGTACACCCGCAGCAACACCACCTTCAGAAGTGATTTTGAATAAACCGATATCACCTGTACGTTTTACGTGGATACCACCACACAATTCGATAGAGAAGTTCTTCTCATCTTTTGTGGTACCCATAGAAAGTACACGTACTTCATCGCCATACTTTTCACCGAACAGCATCATTGCGCCTTTTTCTTTGGCAGTATCGATGTCTAAAAGTTCAGTAGAAACCACAGTATTGGCAATCACTTCAGCATTGACAATACGTTCAATTTGTTGAATTTGAGCAAATGTCACAGGTTGGTCATTGGCAAAGTCAAAACGTAAAATGTCAGACGCAACCAAAGAACCTTTTTGTTGTACATGTTCGCCAAGCACTTGACGTAAAGCAGCATGTAAAAGGTGAGTCGCAGAGTGGTTACGTGCAGTCGCTTCACGGATATCTGCTTTGACAATCGCTTCAACCGCTTGAGTTGCTTTTAAACTACCTACAGTCACGATACCTTGATGAACGAATGCGCCACCCGATTTTTTAGTATCCTGAACTTCAAAGATACCTGTATCGTTTTTGAAAATACCTGTATCACCAATCTGACCACCGCTTTCTGCATAGAAAGGCGTCTGGTTCAATACGATGAGTGCTTCATCACCTTCAACAACTTCATCAACCTGTACACCATCTTTGTAGATCGCAACAATCTGACCTTGACCTTGTGTTGCATCATAGCCATCAAACTGAGTTTCACCATCTACTTTAACAATAGAGTTGTAATCAACAGCGAATTTACCTGCATCGCGGGCACGTTGACGTTGAGCAGCCATTTCAACTTCGAAACCAGCTTCGTCAATGGTTAAATCACGTTCACGTGCAATATCAGCAGTTAAATCTGTAGGGAAACCATAGGTATCATAAAGTTTAAATACGGTTTCACCGGCAATCACATTGCCTTTTAAGTTCGCCAGTTCACCTTCAAGCAATTTCAAACCTTGCTCTAAAGTTTTTGCAAACTGTTCTTCTTCACGGATCAATGCAGTTTCAATCACTTGACGACGTTCAGCAAGTTCAGGATACGCTTCGCCCATTACGTCGATCAAAGGTTGCAACATTTTGTAGAAGAATGTACCTGTTGCGCCCATTTTATTACCATGACGTACAGCACGGCGGATAATACGACGTAGCACATAACCACGACCTTCATTGGATGGATTCACACCATCCGCAATCAGGAAGCAGCAAGAACGTGCATGATCCGCGACCACTTTAAGTGAAGCAGGGTATTCAACAGGGCTGTTGTTTGCTTGTGCAGTTGCAACAGCTTCTGTGGTATCTACACCGATAATTTCAGCAGCAGATTTTAACAAGTGCTGGAACAGATCAGTTTCGTAGTTTGAGTTTACATGTTGTAAAACAGCAGAAATACGCTCCAGTCCCATTCCTGTATCAACAGAAGGAGCAGGAAGATTATGCAATACGCCATCTGCAGTACGGTTGAACTGCATGAATACGTTGTTCCAGATTTCAATGAAACGGTCGCCATCTTCTTCAGGTGAGCCAGGTAAGCCACCCCAGATGTGATCACCGTGGTCAAAGAAAATTTCTGAACATGGACCACAAGGACCTGTGTCACCCATTGCCCAGAAGTTATCTGATGCGTATTTTTCGCCTTTGTTATCACCAATACGGATGATACGGCTTGCATCTAAACCAATTTCTTTGTTCCAGATGTCAAACGCTTCATCATCGGTATGATAAACAGTGGCATAGAGTTTATCTTTAGGTAATGCTAACCATTCTTCACCTGTGAGGAAGTCCCAAGCAAAACGGATTGCATCATGTTTGAAGTAATCACCAAAAGAGAAGTTACCCAACATTTCAAAGAAGGTATGGTGACGTGCGGTATAACCGACATTGTCTAAGTCGTTGTGTTTACCACCTGCACGAACACATTTCTGTGAAGTCGTTGCACGGACATAGTCACGTTTTTCAAGACCTAAGAAACAGTCTTTGAATTGGTTCATCCCTGCATTGGTGAACAGCAGAGTAGGGTCGTTGGCGGGTACAAGTGAACTCGACGCGACACGTGTATGTCCTTGCGATTCAAAGTAACGCAAAAATGCTTCACGTATTTCAGCAGTTGTCATAAAACGAGTACTCACAACCAAGTCACTCCTTAATTCTCATATTGGCTAAAAGTGTGTATCTAAGTCTGATTTTTATGCTTAGTCAACACACGGGCTTAATTTTTAAAAACGCCAAAGTATAACGGAAAAACACCATTGTACCAATGGCTTTCAGGTGAATTGTAGGTTTTTCTACTGTTTTAAACAAAGCATGATTTTAAATGCCGTCGCTTTGTAAAAATTTTGCTTCATTGTAAATATATTGCACGCCATTAAATTTCATAATGTGTTGACGGTTATATTTATTTTCACTGCTTTTACAGGTTTTATAATCTGAACCGTGAGTGGTTTTGGTTTCTTTTATTATAATGTTTTGCAAGCCATGACTGAGTTGATCGGAGAGTATTAGTTTACGGTCTATTAGATCAGTCGTCGCATCATGGCATTGAGAGCGAGATAGCGTTGAGTAGGTATAGCTAGGAAAATGATATAAAATTTGGTGTATTTTCCCAGATGAATTGATCTGAAATAAGTTGAGTTCATGATTGCTAAAACTTGGATCACCAAATTTACTTTCGCGACTTGAAAGCCCAAATACGGTTGTATTTTTGAGTGTGGAAAATGGCACGTTTTCTAGACGTATTCCTTCAAACTCTAAACCACTAAATGGGAAAAAGCCCTTTTGTTCTAGTCTGCTTAATAGCTTCTGATCAGTACCCAAAACAAGAATGGAAAGGTTGTAATCTTGATTTTCATTCGAATCTGGATTGCCCTCTGAGATATAAGCAAAGATGAATAGATGATTGGGTGTTGTTTTTATACAGGCATAGTCGTTAAATGAATTTACTGGGGTGTTTTGAAGGGCTTCTGGTCGTAATTTAAGTGTATGGCGTTGGTTAATCTGCTTTATTTCTGTGGTTGAACACACAGCATATTTTTCAGTTGCAAAGCTTTGTGTACTCATCATGAGCATGATTACACTCAAAAATAGTGTAAATTTAAATTGTAATGGCATCATCATTGCAACCTATGTTTAAAAAGGATCTATACCCAGTAAATTGTGATGTTGTAACTTGTATTCTTTGCCATTAAATTTCAAAGTTTGTTGTTGTTTGAACGTATTCCTTTTTACTTTGCATGTATTTTCATTGCCAATGATTTGATTTTTTTGTTCTTTTAAAATGATATTTTGTAAGCCATTACTTAGTTGATTACTTAAAACAAAAATGCGTTTTACTTCTGAGGATGGATTGTCTTGTCCACAACTGGCATTGACGTAGCCGCTATCATCAGTGCCTATACCACTAAAAATTTCTTTAATTGGCTGTTTGGAATCAATTTTAAATAAAGCCAGATTGTTATGGCGATAAGAAAATCCACCTTCGTGTGAACTACCAGTCTCTACACCAACGACATGCGTATTGGTGAGTGTTGAAAATTTTGTGGTATGCAATTTCACACCATCATAGCGTTCTGCATCTGTTATGTGACTGCTGGGATCTTTATATCGCTGTAATACTTTATTTGATGATGAATCAATGAGATAAAGATTTAAGTCATGTTTCATATCATTATAATCTTGGTATGAAATGGGTTGGCTAATGGCAATCAGTTGAAATCTTTGTTGTTGATCTAAGTTAATGCAACTTTTATATGTTTTTGCATC
The DNA here is from genome assembly GCF_004209125.1 of Acinetobacter sp. WCHAc060033. Taxonomy (NCBI): domain Bacteria; kingdom Pseudomonadati; phylum Pseudomonadota; class Gammaproteobacteria; order Moraxellales; family Moraxellaceae; genus Acinetobacter; species Acinetobacter sp. WCHAc060033. Next base: position 100,208 of record NZ_SGSW01000006.1, read on the forward strand.
AGTCTGGTCAAACTTATGCGTCAGTAATTTAAATTTTTGAATGATTTGTTCTTGTTGTTCTGAACAACGCTGATAGGTTTCTGCAGCATGGCTTTGCATAGTGAGCAATAAAGTATTTAAGCCGAGCATCAGGAATAATGGTGATTTTAAAAGCATTTTTTGTCTCAATTCAGAATCAATAAGGGGGGAGATCCTCGCAAGATTGTTACATTCTAGGTTGTGTTGTAATTTGTATTGCTTTTCATCATTTTTAAGAACTTGGATCATAGCATATCTTTTAAATGACAATCATTGAAGCCAAGATTAGAGACATTGTTTAAAGATGAAAATGTAGCAAATCATAAAAATACAGTTTTGTATTTAAGAACAACTATGCACATAAATATTAGTCAGAATTGTCAGTTCAGCCATTGTTGAATAAACGCACAGACCATTACTCTCGGTTATCGTCATTTTGATTAAAATAATTTTAAGGAACAAAAGTGAACAGTAAAGTAGAGTTATCTAATAAGCATGGACGCATTGCCATTGTGGATGCGGTGCGTACTCCATTTGCCCGTATTGCAACACATTATAAAGATTTGAATGCGATTGATTTAGGCGTGATGGTGGTCAATGAGCTGATCAAACGTAATAATTTAAATAAAGATGACATCGACCAATTGGTTTTTGGAATGACAGTCATGATTCCAGAAGCGCCATTTATTGCCCGTGAGATTGCTTTACAGGCAGGCTTGGAAAATGTCGATGCTTATAGTATTACACGGGCATGTGCGACCAGCTTTCAAACTATCACCAGTGCGGCTGAAACGATCCTAGCGGGCAATGCGGATATTATTATTGCAGGTGGAACAGACTCGACCAGTAGTGTGCGTTTACCGATGTCTGCAAAATTTTCTTCAACATTGCGTGATGTCAATTTTGCCAAAACACTGAAAGATCGTTTGAAATTACTGTCTGCATTACGTCCGAGTGATATTTTGCCACAACAACCTTCGATTACAGAATATTCCACCCATGAAACCATGGGGCAAAGTTGTGAACAAATGGTGAAAAAATGGGGCATCAGCCGTAGTGAGCAAGATGATCTTGCATTTAAATCACACTTCAATGCAGACAATGCGTGGAAACAAGGCTATTTAGATCAGCAAGTGCTGACAGCAACTTTAAGTTCAGGCAAAACTTTAAAAGAAGATAACCTTGTCCGTCAAAATCCGAAGCGTGAAGCTTATGACAAATTAAAACCTGTTTTTGATCTTTCGGGCAAAGGTACGGTGACAGCAGGTAATGCCAGTCCTTTGACGGATGGTGCTTCGGCTGTTTTGTTGATGAGTGAAGAAAAAGCCAAAGCTTTAGGTTTTGAACCGATTGGCTATATTCGTTCCTATGCTTTTGCTGCGAAAACACCTAAAGAAGATTTGTTAATGGGACCTGTGTTGGCAGCGCCAATTGCATTGGAACGAGCAGGTATTCCACTTGCAGAAATGACACTGATTGATATGCATGAGGCTTTTGCAGGTCAGGTCTTGTGTAATATTAAGGGTTTAGCGTCAGACAGTTATGCTAAGACGGTATTAAACCGTTCTCAGGCGGTGGGCGAAGTGAATTTTGATCTTCTCAATGTGAATGGTGGTTCAGTTGCTTATGGTCATCCATTTGGGGCAACGGGTGGGCGTGTGATCGGTCAGACTGTACATGAGCTGAAACGCCGTGGCGGTGGTGTGGCTTTAACCACGGCATGTGCTGCGGGTGGTATTGGTGCTGCGATGGTGTTGGAAGTCGATTAATACTTCAAATTGAATTTACGCAGATTGTTAGTAACAGAACGGATGCTAATCCGTTCTGTTGTCGTAATAGAAAAAATTTAAATCAGAAATTTTCACTTTATTATTTTATTCATCTTTCAAATCATCCGAATACAACAATTGCGTTCTGTCGATTTGGTAGGACTCTCCATTAAATTTTAACAATTGTTGCTGTATTTGATTGACTCGTTTGGTTTTACATTTTTCATCGGTATCGACAGACTTTTTAGTTTGTTTGAGTAAAATATCCTCTAATTGATGATTCTGATTATTTTTCAAAATAAAAATACTTTTTATCTCATCACTGGTACTTTCATCACAATCATACATAGGTCGCCAACTTGATTGGATTTGAGTATTTAGGTTTTTTAAAACCCATTGAATTTTATTGTTTTTAGCAGTCGGAGTGCTATAAATAATACGGAATAAATTGAATTTATCTAAGTCATAGCTGTGCTCACCGATATTGTAAAGATGAGTTTTTAATCCGATTACATGTTGTTCAGCTAAGTTTGAGTATGGGACACGATCAAATTTAATTGATGAGAATCGACCATTCGCTTCTGAAACAAATTGAGGATGTTGATAGCGCATCAATAGCCTTTGTTTGTGAATATCAATTAAAATAAGATTGATCTGATAATCATCTTGCTTCGCATCTATCATATTGGCTGTTGTAATCAATACTTGTGAATCATTGAGTTGAATGCAATCAGAGCGATTTTCAATTTCCTCATGTTTTATTGTTAGATCGGATAAGAGATGGAATTTTTGAATAAGTTGCAAGCTTTGTTGCGCATTACAAGAAATATAAATTGGCTTTGCATGAAGTGTAGGGCTTGAGAACATGATTGAAGCTAAGAAAAGATATAAGACTTGTTTTAAATTCACCATTTTAAAATTCTCAATTTTATCAAAAGTTGCTGTATTGTTTTTAACTTGAATATTTCTAATTCATTTTGACAAATATCCTCCCTAAAGCCAAGAAATCCGATAACATAAGCATGAAATCCCTTGTTTCAACTTTAAGGATCAACGATGCAACGTGTGGCGATTAACGGATTTGGGCGAATTGGACGAAATGTACTCCGAGCTTGGTTTGAAAATCCAAAACCATTCCATTTTGAAATCGTAGCGATCAATGATGTTGCAGATGTTGAAACTTTAGTTCACTTATTTAAATACGATACAACCCATGGTCGTTTTGATGGTGCTGTAAATATTGAAGAAGAAAATAACAAGATTTATTTATGTATCGACGCACGTCAAACCAAACTTCGTGTTCAAATTTTAAGACAGCCGAAACCTGAATTATTGCCGTGGCAAGATTTAAGTGTAGACATCGTGCTTGAATGTACAGGTCTTTTCCGTTCTCGTGAAGCTGCAACTCAACATATTCTAGCTGGCGCTAAACGTGTGATTATTGGGGCTGCACCATTTGATACAGTTGATGCTGCAATTGTTTATGGTGTCAATCACCATGATGTGAAAGCAACAGATCAAATTATTTCCAGTGTGTCATGTACCACACAAGCTTTAGTGCCTTTGGTAAAAATTATTGATGATGCTTTTGGGATTGATACGGCTTTAATGACCGAAATTCATGCAGTGACAGCCGATCAATCGGTTTTAGATCATGCACATCGTGATTTGCGTCGTGCTAGAGCTTCAGGACAAAATATTATTCCGACCACATCTTCAGCCTTAGGCGCTTTAAAACAAGTGATGCCAAAAATGGATGGGCGGATTGATGGTTTTTCGATTCGTGTTCCCACCATTAATGTTGCAGCGATTGATTTAACCTTTATTTCAAAATCACCGGTTACAGCACATCTGATCAATCAGACACTGATTAAAGCTGCAAAGTATGATTATGCTGAAATCATGTCTGTAACGGATGAATTATTGGTTTCAAGTGACTTTAACCATTCACCTTATTCATTGGTGGTGGATTTAACCCAAACTATGGTGGTTGGGCATCAGGCAAAAGTTTTTGCGTGGTATGACAATGAATGGGGCTATGCCAACCGATTATTAGACTTATGTGAATCATTTATTGCTTAGTATTTGAAAGACAATTGAGCATTGATTGAAGCGATTAGTTTTTACTTTTGAAAATTAGAACGATTTTATTAAATGGATATGGGGGACGTATGGTTTTTATTTATATCGGGATGGGCATTATCTATTTGGCAATGATGTTATTGATTTGGCAAATGGGGAAATTAACCAAGGAAAACAAAGCGCTTGCTGAAGCTGTAGAAATAAAAACTCAAAAGATCCAATCTCAAGAGCAACATTTAAAACAAACTTTGGAAATCATGCAGGATTTAGCCAAGAAGATGCATGTGCAACAAGAGGTATTGGACAATACTTCAAATCGTTTGACGCAGGTTGAGTTTCAAAATGCTGAATTAATCAAAATATTGCAAAGAAATGCTTCATCTTAATTCAATATTTTAAAGTTAAGCCGATTGGTGTTTGAGATACCACCTTAGACCATTAAGTATCTCAAAAGACCTGTGGCAATGATACTGATTAAAACTGTCGGTAATAATGATAAATAGCATGCTGCAAGAAATGTAATAGCAATTGCAATTAAATTAGCAGGATTGTCTGAAACAAAATAAGGTGCAATCACTGAAATCAGTACACATCCTGGAATCACTTGTAAAATCTGTGTCGTTCTTTTGCTTAATTTTCTGTTTTTAAGCAATAAATAGCCTAAAACTCGTGTGGAATAGGTGGTTAAAGCAACACAAATAATGGCAATGAGTGTAGGAATATGGATCATTCTTCATCTCCAATAAACAATATTGCTGCGATAATGCCAGTCACGGAACCGACTAAAACATACCAACCTTTCGGTAAATAAAGATAAGCCAGTGCAGCAGCAATTAAACTCATCAACCACGGTAACGCAGGTTTAAAGCCTTTCCACATGCCACGTAATAAAACTAAGAACACGGCAGGGAATGCCATATCAAAGCCAAACTTTGTCACATCACCTAAAAATGAACCAATTCCTACGCCCAAAGTGGTAAACACGACCCACATTACATAGAGGGCGAAACACAAACCGATATAGAAGAACACACTAAAACCTGCATAGGGATTTCGTGGGTTATTTTTGTGCGCATCGGTAATGCTTAAAGCCCAGCTTTCATCGCACATAAAGAACAATAACGGTAAGGCTTTACGATTAGGTAAATGGCGAATATATGGTGCTAAACTTGCCCCCATTAAAATATGACGACTATTGACTAAGAAAGTGATCAAAATCAGAAACATCAGTTGGGGTGGTTGCGTCCACACTTCAATAATCGCAAATTCTGAACCGCCTGCGAAATTCAACCCAGTCAGTAAGGGAACTTCTAGCGCAGAAAAGCCTTTCTGTGCTGCTTGAGTGCCTAAAACCAAGGCAAATGGAATAATCCCCAAAAGCATAGGAATTGAAATTTTCACACCACGAAGAAACTCACGATATTCAATAGATTCATTGATCTCATGGGTAGAGCTTTTGAACTTGAACATGGTGGTAACTCAATTACATTACTGGTGATTGGAAAATTATTTTATGCTTTTATGGACGCTATATTTTACTTTATTCACTTGTTTGAATTTTATATTTAAAATTTTATTGCTGAAAATGTGCTATTTTTGATATTAAATAGCTTTATTATTCTGGGGTGCGTGATGGATCAAATGGATAAGCGTATTCTGCATGCTTTACAGCAGAATGGAAAATTACAAAATAATGATCTTGCTGAAAAAATTGGCTTGTCACCATCGCCGTGTTTAAGACGCGTTAAACAGCTTGAAGAAGAAGGGGTGATTGATCGCTATGTGGCATTGGTCAATCCACAGAAGGTAAATTTAGGGCTTACAGTCTTTGCTCGAATTTGGTTGAAAAGCCAAGATGAAAAGACGGTAAATCAATTTATTGATGCAATTATGAATATCCCTGAAATTGTGGAATGCCAGTTGATGGCGGGGGATTGTGACTTCTTTTTAAGGATAGTCGTTTCTGATTTAGAAGCTTACCGTAAATTTCAGATTAATCACTTAAATAAAATTGCAGGAATTCAGAATGTAAAAACGGAGATTCCATTGCAAAAAATAAAATTAACGACAGTTTTACCTTTGACTTGATCTTAGTATTGTTGCTATTACTGAGTTCAGTGAAATTTTCTAATTTGCCATAAAATTTTAATCATTAAAAAGATAATATTAAGGACGCATGAATAATGAAAAATTACCAAAGAATAATGATGATATTGTCTCTGTTGGGAATCGGGTTGTCGGGGTGTGCTACAACCCTTTTAACAGTAGCTGTTCATGAACAAGATCACTATAGTACAAAAAAAGCATTGGTGATGCGAGATCAGTTGATTGCAATTGGGCGTGCGAGTCAGCCTATCTCAGGTTATGAAGATGCATTGGTCATTGCAGGTGAAAAGTATAGCTACTTAGTGACTTCAGATCAGAAGTCGAAAATAACAACTCAAAACTTGAATCAAATTTTACAACAGTTCGATTTGCAAAACTTAAGTTTATATCAAGCAGGGTGGGACACAAACTTAGCACTGGGTTTGGTAGGGAATGAAAACCCTAAAAATCCTATCCTATTTGAGATGAAAAAAGAGCGTGAAACCCAAAGGAAAAATATGCATGCAAATATTTATCTCGTTTATCGAAAATCTTTGCAACATGTGAAGCCACAAGACCAAGCAAAGCTTAAACAGTTTGATTTTGAATGTGTAAAGAGTAAGGTGGAATTGCAGTGTAAATTGGACATTGCTGTGGATTTACGTTTGGCACAGCAAGTTGCTAATAAAAACCAGTTACAGCATCGCTTCAAACAACCTGTTGATTTGGTTGTTTATCAAACGATTGAAAAATCAAAAGTGGCACAAACTGCCAAGAACATTGCTTTATATCCGTTAGCAATCACATTTGATATTGTCACCAGTCCTTTACAATTAATTGGTTTTTTGACTTGGAAGACACCATCTATATAGCCCAAGTTGATATATGAACACTTGATAAGTCGAAATAGATCACAAGGAATCACAATAAAAGAGAATTTAAAATATCTATAAATCAAGTAAAAGACCAAAAAGCATTTAATTGGGTATGAAACGCATTTTTTCTGCAAAAGTCTAATGCACAGTGCCAATGATCGTGCTAAAATTAGAGAAATCGGGTGTGTTCCCGATTTTTTTATGCGGATTAGTTCCGCGCAGACAGGATTTAGGTTTACAACATGCCCATTTCAGAGACATGGTTATTACCTGATGGTGTAGCTGATGTATTACCAGAGCAAGCGCAAGTCATCGAACAATTGCGTCGTAAAGCTTTAGATTTCCTCGCATCTCGAGGTTATCAACTGGTGTATACGCCATTTATCGAATACATCGAATCTCTTTCTTCTCTCTCCGAATCGAATCAAGATTTAGACTTAGCCACTTTTAAAGTCATCGACCAACTTTCAGGTCGTTTACTTGGTGTGCGTGCCGATATGACACCGCAAGTGGCTCGTATCGATGCCCATGTACATCAAGTACAAGGTGTGGCGCGTTACTGCTATGCAGGAACAGTACTTCATACTAAACCACAAGGTTTCAATACCACGCGTGCGCCTTTACAGTTAGGTGCAGAATTATTTGGTTCAGACAGTATAGATGCAGACGTTGAACTGATCGATGTGATGCTGAACTTGATTAAAACAGCAGGTTTAGAAGACGGTATTCATTTGGATTTAGGGCATGTTGGCTTATTCAGAAGTTTAGTCAAACATGCAGGTCTAAATAAATCGACTGAACGTCAGTTGTCTGATCTTTATCAACGTAAAGCTTTACCTGAGCTTGCTGAATTTACTCAAGATTTAAAATTTGGTGCAGATTTTTATGCCTTAGGTCGTTATGCAAGTGATTTTGAAGCTTTGCAAGCGAACTTAAGCACAGAAATTCTTGCGGATGTTGCGTTTAAACAAGCAGTTGATGCACTTCGTACCACACAAACAGAAATCCAAACACGTTGGCCAAATCTAAAGATTGGTATCGATGTTGTAGAGCTTCGTTCATATCACTACCACACTGGGTTAATGTATGCAGTCTATGCACCAAATCGTGCAGAGCCATTAGCCAAAGGCGGACGTTATGATGGTATTGGCGAACACTTTGGTCGTGCGCGTCCTGCAACAGGTTTCTCTTGTGACTTATATACTTTAACCGCAGGTCAGCATCAAAAAATCGAGAAAGTGGTTGCGCCAAAAGGAACAGAACCTGCTTTACTTGATGCGATTGCAACAGCACGTACACAAGGCTTAAGTGTAATTCAGTTATTGGGTAATGATGATTTAAACTCTGTACCGTATGCAACTCACAAAATGGTGAATGTTGCGGGTGAGTGGAAGATCGAAACTATTTAAGTATCAGATTGAATATTCATCAAATTCGATTTGGTTTTCTATTTTAACAGCATGATGTAATGAGGCTATTATGGGCAAAAGTGTTGTGGTACTCGGTACCCAATGGGGCGACGAAGGTAAAGGTAAAATCGTTGACCTGCTCACAGATCAAGCAGCAGCGGTAGTACGTTATCAAGGCGGACATAACGCAGGGCATACGCTTGTCGTTGGTGGTAAGAAAACAGTTCTTCACCTCATTCCATCAGGTATTTTACGTGAAAACGTACTGTGCTTAATTGGTAATGGTGTGGTACTTTCACCAGAAGCTTTGATCAAAGAAATGGATATTTTAGAGAAAGAAGGCGTGCCTGTACGTGAACGTCTACGTATCTCTCCAAACTGTCCGTTGATTCTTCCTCACCATATCGCACTTGACCAAGCACGTGAAATAAAACGTGGTAATGCCAAAATTGGTACAACTGGTCGTGGTATTGGTCCTGCGTATGAAGATAAAGTTGCACGTCGTGCGATCCGTGTTGCGGATTTAGTACGTGGGGGCGATCATCTTAAAGCGCAATTGGAAGAGCTTCTTGAGTACCATAACTTCCAATTGACTCAATTCTTTGGTGTTGAAGCAGTTAAGGTTGAAGATGTACTTGCATTGTGTGATCAATGGCGTGAAGTGATTAAACCACTTGTAATTGATGTAATTACTGAGTTGCATAACTACCGCAAAAATGGTGAAAACATCATGTTTGAAGGTGCTCAAGGCTCACTTCTAGATGTTGACCACGGTACGTATCCGTATGTAACTTCATCAAATACAACTGCGGGTGGCGTAAGCTCAGGTTCAGGTCTAGGTCCATTGCACCTTGATTATGTATTGGGTATTACTAAAGCATATACAACTCGTGTAGGTGCTGGTCCGTTCCCAACAGAGCTTGTTTATGATGCTGCTAACGATGTTGGTGATGCGATTGGTAAACACTTAGGTACTGTTGGTTCTGAATTTGGTGCATCTACTGGTCGTCAACGTCGTTGTGGTTGGTTTGATGCTGAAATTCTACGTCGTTCTGTAGATGTAAACTCACTTTCAGGTATTTGCTTAACTAAACTTGACGTTTTAGACGGTTTAGAAGAAGTTAAAATCTGTGTAGGTTATGAAGCAGCGGATTCTGGTTGTGTAGGTTCATCTGATGCTCTTGCATTTGAAACTTTAAAACCGATCTATGAAACAATGCCAGGTTGGTCTGAATCGACTTTCGGTGCAAAATCGATTGATCAATTGCCACAGAATGCTATTAACTATGTAAAACGTCTTGAACAATTGATTGAATGTCCAATTGACATCATTTCAACTGGTCCAGATCGTGATGAAACAATCGTTATGCGTCATCCTTTTGATGTATAATTGTTTTTGCAGTTATAAGTGATTTAAAAGCCTCGAAATTTCGGGGCTTTTTTATACATAATTCAAGACTTTTAATAAAGACTAAAGTCGACAAAAAATTGACTAGGTTTTCATATTTAGCTTGTTAAAATATATCTTTAGATACACATTGAGTTTGTAGAATGCAAAAAAATATATCAGCCACGATATTTTATTCCTTAATTTTTGCAATGGGTGGGGCGCCTACAATCGCGCTATCGATTATTCATGCGCAGACCAATGATCCTGAAATTATCAACAGTGCTTTGCTTGGGTTAAGTGTGATGGTGGCATGTATTTTGGTACCTATTATTTTAATCCAAAATGCTTTTTTATTTGCAAAAAGAAAAAGTCCAACTTTAGAAGAAAAAATAGAACCTCTTAAAATTATTTACTTAGGGTTAAATATTATTTGTTTAGTCTATTGGTTAATCATTCAGTTTTTTTAAGTGATTTATTTACATAATTAATATGAATTTAAGACTTGTATTGATTTATGCTTAGCATACATTTGCATATAATTTAAAATGCTTAAATTTGTTCTCTATGGAGTTGATTATAATGAACAATAAATTATTACTTAGCCTTTGTACTATCACTGCTATTTCTATTTCAGGATGTACAACGATTGCAGACATGGCTGGGGCTGATTCCGCGACTTTAAATATGAATGCTACACAAGGTTTTAATAAAACCGTGCAAGAAGCGCGTAGCAAAAATACTTTAGACACTTCTTCTGCAACGTATAAGAAAATTAATTCTGCATTTATTCGTTTAAAGCCGTACGCAGATCAAATGAATAAGACAGGTCAAAAATTTGATTGGCAGTTGGCTGTATTAAAATCAGATACTGTGAATGCTTATGTTGCACCTGGTGGTAAAGTTGTTTTCTATACTGGTATTGTAAATAAATTAAACTTATCAGAAGCTGAAGTCGCTGCAGTAATGGGTCATGAAATGACGCATGCACTAGAAGAGCATTCTAAACAAAAAGTAGGCGCTCAAGCTTTAACTAACCTTGCTGTTGGTATTGGTAAGTCATACGCTGGCGCACAACTTGGTGAGCTAGGTAATGCTGCAATTGATTTGGGTAGTCAAGTGGGTGTAGGTCTGCCATATTCACGTAGCTTAGAAAGTCGTGCCGATGAAGGTGGTTTAATCATGATGGCGAAAGCTGGTTATAACCCACAATCTGCGATCACTTTATGGGAAAAAATGGCGAAAAATAGTGGCGCTCAAGGCTCTGCATTGCTTTCAACTCACCCATCAGATGCGAACCGTATCAATGCGATGAAAAAGAATTTACCAGAAGCGATGGCAGTTTATAACGCACGTGGCGGTAAATAATTAAATTATTGATTGAGCTAAATCAAGAAAAGGATGCTTTTGCATCCTTTTTTAATGCTTAAAAATGAGTGATTGGAGTTTTTTACGTCCATCGAAGTATTGAAATTAAGGTGCATTTTTTAAATGTATCAAAGCTCAGTAACTACGGTGCGTTTTCTAAAAGACAATTAAAGCTATGCTTTAATTGTCTTTTAGGGAGCGGGATTAGGCTGTTGTTTATGAATAGCTTCAATTTCAATTAGAATTTCGTTAGATAAATCAACATCAAAAGCTTGAACATTTTCTTTAAGTTGCGCTAATGTTGTTGCTCCGATGATGGTGCTACTTACAAAAAATTGCTGTTTAATAAAAGCTAGTGCAAGTTGTATGGGGCTTAAACCATGCTTTTCTGCCACTAAAGCATATTGTTCAGTTGCCCAGTCACTTTGCGGATTGCTATAGCGGCTAAAGCGTGAATACAGGGTAATTCGCCCATCTGCAGGACGTGCTCCGTGACGATATTTTCCAGTTAAGTAACCAAAAGCCAAAGGTGAGTATGCGAGTAGCCCTACGCCTTCATATTTGGCAATCTCAGCCATACCAATCTCATAGGTACGATTGAGTAAGCTATATGGGTTTTGCACGCTGACCACTTTTTCTAGACCCAATTGCTCGGCTAAATGTAGAAATTTCAAGGTTCCCCATGGGGTTTCATTGGATAAGCCAATATGGCGGATACGTCCCTTTTTGACCTCTGATGAAAGTGCTTCTAAAGTTTCAGCAAGTGGGGTGATATCCTGATCAAGATTAGCAAGCTCATTGCCATATCCAAGGGGGCCAAAGAAGTTAGCAGGGCGTTGAGGCCAGTGCAATTGGTATAAGTCGATGTAATCAGTCTGTAAGCGCTTTAAAGAGCTATCAATCGCTGCGGGAATGTCAGAAGCATTAAATTTCGTCTGACCATTGCGGATTTGACTACCACCTTGGGCAGGTCCTGCTATTTTTGTTGCAAGAATGAGTTGATCACGTTGTCCATTTTGCGCGATCCAATTTCCAATAATCGTTTCAGTTGAACCTTGAGTTTCAGGCTTTGGGGGAACAGGGTACATTTCTGCTGTATCCCAGAAATTCAAATTTTTATCCAGTGCATAAGCCAATTGTTCAAATGCTTGTTGTTGATTATTTTGTTCACCAAAAGTCATCGTACCCAGACAGATTTCAGGGACAACCAGTTCGGAACGACCTAAACGATTTAATTTCATTCTATTTCCTTGAAAAAATTAGAACTATTTCAAAAACATTTATCATATTCAATAGATCATAACCTAAAATTATGTGAAGAAGTGTATGTAAAAAATGTTCATATTAGAAATAAAAGATATAAAAATCTCAAATAGTGATAACAGTGCCAATACGCATTTAGAAGAAAGCGTAGCCAAATAAAAACAGGGCGTAAAAAAAGCAAACTCGAAAGTTTGCTTTTAAAATATTATTTAGGCTTTATGAGAATATTAATATTTATCAGTTCGAAATAAATTTTATTCGGAAACTAAGCACTCATATCAGCATCAATAATTTTATTCGTCATCTTGATCTACATCGTCTTCAGAGAATTTAGACTCTTCTAAAGAAGCATCAAAAATTAGAATAGCTTTACCATCAGTTTCAATCATACCTTGTTCTTCAAGTGTTTTAAGAACACGACCGACCATTTCACGTGAACAGCCTACGATACGACCGATTTCTTGACGTGTAATACGGATTTGACGACCATTTGGAAGGATCATTGCTTCTGGTTGAGCAGAAAGGTCAATCAAACAACGCGCAATACGACCAGATACATCGATAAATGCAAGGTCAGTTACTTTACGTGTTGTGTTCTTTAAACGGCGAACAAGCTGAGCAAAAACAGCGTAGCTTAAATCTGGATATTGTTTGCTGATTTCGTGGAAATTGTCATAAGAAATTTCAGCAATTTCACAAACGTCACGCGTTCTTACTTCCGCAGTACGTTGAGGATTTTGCTCAAATAATCCCATTTCCCCAAAAAAATCCCCAGGGTTCAAATAAGCAACAACGATTTCACGTTCATCATCTTCACGTAAAATAATTGAAACTGAACCTTTTAAAATTAAATACAGAGATTTTGACTCTGAACCTGCATCAACAATGGTTGAACGTTTTGGAAAACGATTGATGTGGGCTCTTTTGAGCAAAGCTTTGACTGACTCAGGTAATTGACCAGGAGACAAAGCATCTGTACTAAGTTGTGCAAAATTAGAAGACATGCTTAAAAATTCCGAATTGGATAATAACTAGATCTTTTGACCTAAATTGAACTCGTCACGTAGAAGCAGTAGAGATGAAATTCCTTATCAACTCATTTTATGCTAGTGTACAGGTACCCTGTAAATTTATAGCTTTTTTTAGGTAGTTGCAATGCAAACTAGCGTACATTGGTTAGAGAATGTTGCTTTTGAAGCAAAATCGGATAGTGGACATCAAATTGTTATGGATGGTTCTGCTGAATATGGTGGTGAAAACCGTGGCCCACGTCCCATGGAACTCATATTAATGGGACTTGGTGGTTGTGCTTCGTTTGATATTGTGACCATATTGAAGAAATCTCGCCAAGATGTGACTGGTGTTGTGTGTCAGTTGAAGGCTGATCGTGCGGATACAATTCCAGCAGTTTTTACAAAAATCCACTTACATTTTGTTGTTACTGGTCATGATGTTAAAGAGAAGCAGGTCGCTAAAGCTGTTGAATTATCAGCTGAAAAGTACTGTTCTGCGAGTAAAATGTTGTCTGACGGCGGTGTAGAAATCACACATGATTTTGAGATTGTCGCTGCTTAATAATTAGCTGTACATAAAAAAAGCCAATATTTTTATTGGCTTTTTTTATTATTTATATCACTAAAATTAAAATGACTGAATCGGTCAAGTTTTAGAAAAATAAATTATTACAAAATGTTTATTTTTGTTAAAAATTCGCATTTTTTACCAAAAAATCAAACTATCTTATTATTTGTTGGATGAAATTAGGGTGTCAAAAATAATTGTGGATCGACACGGGCATTGTTCAAACTCATTCCCCAATGTAAATGTGCTCCTGTCACACGCCCCGTTTTCCCCACTAAACCCAACACTTCACCTTGTTTTACTGTTTGTCCTTTAGAAACATTAATTTTGCTTAAATGGCAGAACATACTAATAAGACCTTGTCCATGATCAATCAAAACAGTTTTACCATTAAAAAAATAATCTCCTGTACCCACCACAATTCCTGCTGCAGGAGCAATGACTTTCTGCCCCACAGGTGCAGGAATGTCTAAACCTGAATGAGGGGCACGTTCTTCACCATTAAAAAAGCGTTTTCGTCCAAATGAGTTACTGAATTTACCCGCTGTAGGGCGAATGAATTTGGGAAACTCAGTCCATTGAGCAGCTGTAAATGAGGTATAAATATCATTTTGCTCTTTGGCTTCACGCGCATAACGATCCAGTTGTTCTTGTTTGGGATTGACATAGTCCTGATTTTTAACCGTTAAGCGCTGTTGTGCATATTTATAATCTTTCACTTCGATTTGAATCGGTTGGCTGTTGGTTTGTAGTTCCAATGTGCCTACAGGCGTAGATAATGGAATACCAAATACCGCATAGCGTTGAGAATTGGGCTGCGTGACCAAGACAGGAAGTCCGTTGTATTTGATCACAGTTACATTTCGCGCGAGAGGAATGACAGCAATACCGCCTGCACGGCGAGAGTCTTGCGGCAAGCCAAACACTTGCGTTGTGGTGATTAATCCGCAAAGCATCAATATTTTTTTGAAAGAAAGCATAGATCTTCAACATTTTCTATTTGAGACATTATGAAGTGTTTGTTGTGATCTGCTCAAGTTCAAGATTGTGAATAAAATAGCCTAAGCAATATTGAGTTTGATAAATTTTCTATTTCACAAGCTGATTTCTAATTAGCCAAAATTTTGTAGCATTTCAGCAAAGTAAAATAGACTTCTTGCGAAAGTTAGTTTCAGCAAGATCTGAATCAATATTGAATGTTCCCTCTCCTTTCAGGAGAGGGTTAGGGAGAGGTTTTCTATTTAAAAGCCCCTCATCCCAAAGGGAGAAGGAACTTCCAATATTCTTTTGAATATGTTTTAAGTCAAAAAATTGAATATTTTTTGACTTACGCAAGAGATCTAATACATTTCCAAATAAAAAATCACATGCCGAATCAATTCAGCATGTGATGGTTTTTTATGATTCATCAATGGTTCAATTAGGATTTATACGGCTTGGCACGACGCAGTTGATGCAAGACAGAAACCAATAGGTCAATTTCCTCAGTCGTATTATAAAATGCGAGAGAAGGGCGGACAGTGCGTTCTACCCCAAAACGGCGCAAGATCGGTTGCGCACAATGATGTCCTGTACGCACTGCGATGCCATACTGATTCAGCACTTTACCCACTTCTTCCGTTTCATAACCTGCAAGGGTAAAAGACATCACACTGGCTTTATTCAACGCAGTCCCAATCAGACGTAAGCCTGAAACACTTTGCAATGCGTGTTGTCCATACTCAAGCAGATCATGTTCATAACGTACAATATTGTGAATACCAATACTTTCCACATATTCTAAGGCAGCACCTAGACCGACTGCATCAGCAATGTTTCCTGTACCTGCTTCAAATTTATTGGGTGCAGGTTGGTAAATCACATTTTCAAAAGTCACGTCCTGAATCATGTTGCCGCCACCTTCCCAAACCGGCATGCTGTCGAGCAATTCGGCTTTGGCATAGACGGCACCGATGCCTGTAGGACCGAAAACTTTGTGCCCTGAAAAGACAAAGAAGTCGGCATCAAGTGCGGTGACATTGGTCGGCATATGTGACACAGATTGCGCACCATCAATCAATACACGTACCCCTGCGGCATGCGCCAAGGCAATGATTTCCTGCGTTGGTGTTACAGTTCCCAAAGCATTGGAGACTTGGGTAATGGCAACCAATTTAGTTTTCGGATTGAGCAGTTTAATAAACTCATCAATGCGAATCTGCCCTGTATCATCCACAGGAATGACCCGTAGTTTTGCCCCAGTTTCTTTGGTGAGTTGAAACCACGGCACAATATTGGCATGGTGCTCAAGATTGGACACGATGATTTCATCACCTGCACCAATATTTTGCTTACCCCACGATTTTGCAATCAGGTTAATGCCTTCTGTTGTACCTCGGACAAAAACAATGTTTTGTGCAGAGGGCGCACCGATAAAACGAGCCACCACATCACGAGCATGTTCATAAGCATCGCTTGCAAGTGCCGCAAGTTCATGCGCTGCACGGTGAATGTTGGAATTTTCATGTTCATAAAAATATGAAATTCGATCTATCACCGCTTTAGGTTTATGTGTGGTTGCTGCATTATCCAACCAAATTAATGGTTTACCATTAACACGTTCCTGCAAAATCGGAAAATCACGACGAATCTGCAAAATATCAATCGGTTGATGATTTTGTGCAGTGGTCGGGATTTGCAAATTTTGCTCACGC
Organism: Acinetobacter sp. WCHAc060033; assembly: GCF_004209125.1. NCBI lineage: Bacteria > Pseudomonadati > Pseudomonadota > Gammaproteobacteria > Moraxellales > Moraxellaceae > Acinetobacter > Acinetobacter sp. WCHAc060033. The sequence goes on from NZ_SGSW01000006.1 coordinate 116,738, forward strand.
TGAAACTGTGATTGCTCAACACTTGGTGCAGAAGCAAAATAATAGCCCGATTCAGTAGTCGCAGGTTTGTCATTACGATCTTTGAGCAAGCCTTTGAGTTGATGATCATCCACAACATGATAGTCATCAAAAGCAAAAGGGTTACGCAATACATCACTTGGCGCTGTTGCTTGTAGCGCATCAGGCTTTGGAATGTCTAAAAAGTAATAGGCAGATTGCCCCTGCGCCGTATTTTGTTGCGATATTGCAGATGCACTTGGTGTTTCTGTTGTAGCAGAAGGCAAGTGAATCCGATTCGATAACGCAGACGGATCAGAATTGTGCGCACCGCCAATCACAGGCGCTGAAGATAAAATTCGACGCTCAGGATGATCTGCGGTTGGATCAGCGAATCGTTGTGTCGCACTTGGATTCAAGCTGCTTTGTTGCACCACAGCAGGCACACGACCACTCAATGCCGCAATTGGATCTTTCGGCTGCGGTGGGTGGCTAATGCCATTGCCTGTTGCATGTTCAGGTAAATCCAAGTTTAAACCTTGTGCATTTTGCTTTGGCAAAGCAGAGAAAAACTCTGCTGCCAATTGCGTAAGCACAGATTCACTGATTGGTGCATCCGCTTGTGCAGATGCTGTATCAGTGGGTAATGAATTACTTGTAAGTGCTTGGATAGTCATGGTATTTATCAACCTCCACGTCTTCAAGTACAGCCAAAGCATCTTCGGTCAGTACCGCCAAAGAGCAATATAACGAGATCAGATAAGATGCAATTGCATTGCGGTTAATCCCCATGAAGCGTACAGACAAGCCCGGCGCTTGTTCACCTGCAAGACCCGGTTGGAATAATCCGACCACACCTTGACGTTTTTCACCGACACGTAACAGGATGATTTTGGTTTTACCATCTTCTACAGGGATTTTATTCGATGGAATCAGCGGAACACCACGCCATGTGATGAACTGAGAACCAAACAGGCTAACGGTTGGTGGTGGCACGCCACGACGGGTACATTCACGACCAAACGCAGCAATCGCATCAGGATGAGCAAGGAAGAAGCCCGGTTCTTTCCATACTTTGCGTAGTAAGTCATCAAAATCGTCAGGCGTTGGCGCACCTGTCAAGGTTGAAAGACGCTGACTGTCAGCAACACTTGCCAATAAACCATATTCAGGGTTATTGATCAGCTCACTTTCCTGACGCTCTTTAATGGTTTCAATGGTTAAACGTAATTGTTCTTTGATTTGATCATGCGGGCTACTGTACAAATCTGAAACACGGGTATGAATGTCTAAAACCGTTGAAACGCCATTGAGAAAATATTCACGTGGGTTAAGTTCATAGTCCACAAAAGTTTGCGGTAATGTCGCTTCGTCACGTTGAGTACACGCCACCTGAATATCATCAGTATTGCTGACTTGGTTGACACGGTAAATACCCGCTTCTACAGGTGTCCATTGCAATAAATGTGTTAACCAACGAGGTGTAATCGTCGAAAGCTGTGGAACGGTTTTGGTTGCATTGGCAAGCTGACGGGCAGCCTGATCACTTAACGATTGGCGGGCTACTTCTTGGTTTTTAGCCATTTTTATACATCCTAAAATTCTAAAGAAAACATTTCAAAAATGAAGTATTACAGTTGGTTTATGTTTTTTTAGGCAAAAGTGATCCTCTCCCAAGTTATTGAAGTTTTAGTCAAAAATAAGAATTGAATTAAAATTTAGCGTCAGCTTTAGGGCGAATTTGTAACTCGCCCGAGTGATTTATTCTTGTCGCCAAGGCAATTGATGAAAACGCCAACCATTAAAAGCGCCACGATGATTGTCTTCATCCAAATCACCTTCAAAGCCTTGTTCAATGTTGTAAATATTTTCAAAGCCTGCATTAAACGCCACATTTGCCGCAGCCGCCGAACGCTTACCACTACGGCATAAAAGTAGAATCACTTTGTCTTTACCGACTTTTGTTTCGAGTTCTTTGGCAAAACGAGGATTACGATTCAGCGCTGTGCCTGTCGCCCATGGAATGTGAATGGTGTCTTCGACATAGCCCACAAATTTACGTTCTTCATTGGTACGTACATCCACAATCACCGCATGACCTGTTTGAAATAAAGCCCAAGCTTCATGTGGCAAAACAGTGCCGGTAAATTCAAGATAATGATCTTCAACTCGTTGTTTTGCATCGGTAAAGATTTGCTGAATCTTGTTGTCATCTAATTTTGGAAGTTCAATCTTAGTTGCACTATTCATGTTACACACCTGAATCAAATCCTGAATAAAGCAGTTTTTAAGCTAAGCTATGCAGAATTTGAAATAATCTATTAGAGAAGTTGATATTAAATATAATGATTTTTTATATTCTGAAAATGAATAAAAATTGAATTGCTTATTCTTATTATAGGAAAGTGGGTTTTTATGATTCTGAATTAGATATAGCGTTGCATTTAATCATGGCATCGACTTTGACTGTGGCTAAATGCAAAATTTCGATAAAGATATATCAACAATGTTTATCTAAAACTTGGCAAATAAAATAATATTCTCTACAAGATTTGAATAAAGAATATTGAACCAAATATTTTATTCATATAATGATAAAAGAAATCTCATGCAGGCAATCCAATGACCCAATGGAACATTCAAAATATCGTCACTGAGTTACAGCAAGCGCGTAATGAATGGCGTACACAGCAGAAAAGTCTAAAAGATTTTGGTGGGCGAGAGTTGCCCTCTAAAGAAGAAATTAAAAAAATCATGAATGATCTGTGTGGCATCTTATTTCCAATGCGTTTGGGACCTCATGATCTACGTCAGCAAAGTGAAAATTTCTACATTGCACATACACTTGAAAAGACGCTACATGCTTTACTTGAGCAAGTGAAACTAAATTTAACTTATGATTATAAGTATAAAAAACATCATGAAAATATTGAAGTTACGGAGGTGCTTGCTCAAAGTATCGTGAGTGAATTTGCGCAAAAATTGCCGAGTTTACGTCGTATTTTGGACACTGATGTGATTGCAGCTTATGACGGTGACCCTGCAGCGCGAAGTGTAGATGAGGTTTTATTGTGCTATCCGGGCATACTCGCCATTATTTATCATCGGATTGCGCACGAGTTTTATAAAAAAGATTTGCCATTATTGGCTCGTTTGATTGCTGAAATTGCGCATTCTAAAACAGGGATTGATATTCATCCTGGTGCGCAGGTCGATCAGGGCTTTTTCATTGATCATGGCACGGGTGTGGTGATCGGTGAAACTTGTGTGATTGGTAAGAATGTCCGTATTTATCAAGCAGTCACTTTGGGTGCAAAACGTTTTGAAGTCGATGGTGAGGGACGTTTACAGAAAGAATATGCACGTCATCCGATTGTGGAAGACAATGTGGTGATCTATGCAGGGGCAACGATTCTAGGGCGTATCACCATTGGACAGGGTGCGGTGATTGGCGGAAATGTGTGGATCACGCAAAGTGTGCCTGCCAATAGTGCGGTGTCGCAAAGTTCAGCAACCAAATCGCAGGTTTAGTTGTATATAAATTTAAGATGAATGAGTGAGGCTGATCAAATTGCAATATTTACTCAGCCTTTTATAGATTCACGTTTAATGAATATTAACATTTTTCAGATTCTAAAATTGTCCAATAAGGCTTAGTCTAAATGCTAAGTTGATCAATAATATAAGGACATTTCAAAACATATATTTTTCTAAAGTACTGACTTGAAAAAAGTTGAATCAGCACAGATATTAATACTGAAATCTATTCTGACTAAAATAGTAAGTTTTTGAAAAATATATAAAATAATTTAATTTGTCTATTGAAATCCGACTAAGCGTTCCCATTTATTATTCAAGTACAAAATTTGTTGTGAGGAATAACAAGAATGCGATTTGAAAAATTTACCAACCGCCTACAGCAAGCCTTATCAGATGCCCAATCTTTAGCGATGGGGAATGACAATACCGCGATTGAGGGTATTCACATTCTTTCAGCTTTACTGGAAGAGCCATCGAACCTGAGTTTATTGCAACAGTCAGGTGCGAATCTTCCTGAGTTGAAAACGAAGCTGCAAAAGGCAATCAACGATGCACCAAAAATCGGTACGCCAACAGGGGATATTAACCTTAATCCTGAAGCGGTTCGTGCGCTTAACTTAGCAGACAGTTATGCACAAAAGGCAGGTGATGAGTTTTTATCGACTGATTGGGTGATTTTGGCACTCGCTGAAACAGGTGCAACCAAAACATTATTCACAAGCGTAGGTGTGACGACAGACAAACTGCGCAAAGCAATTGAAAATATACGAGGTGGTGAGCAAGTGATGGCGAATAACCATGAAGATCAACGTGATTCGTTAAATAAATATACCGTTGACCTGACTGAACGTGCATTGTCAGGCAAGCTTGACCCTGTGATTGGTCGTGATGAAGAAATTCGCCGTACCATTCAAGTCTTATCACGCCGTACCAAAAACAACCCTGTGTTGATTGGTGAACCGGGTGTGGGTAAAACTGCGATTGTTGAAGGTTTAGCACAGCGTATTGTCAACGGTGAAGTGCCTGAAAGCCTGAAAGGAAAACGTGTTCTTTCACTTGATTTAGGTTCTTTACTTGCAGGTGCAAAATACCGTGGTGAGTTCGAAGAACGTCTAAAAGCGGTTTTAAAAGACTTAGCCAAATACGATGGTGAAATCATCCTGTTCATTGACGAGTTGCATACACTTGTGGGTGCAGGTAAAGGCGATGGTGCAATGGATGCGGGCAATATGCTCAAACCTGCATTGGCACGTGGTGAATTGCGCTGTGTGGGTGCGACCACTTTAGATGAATATCGTCAGTTCATTGAAAAAGATGCGGCACTTGAGCGTCGTTTCCAAAAAGTCTTGGTCGATGAACCAAGTGTTGAAGACACTATTGCGATTTTACGTGGTCTAAAAGACAAATATGCGACCCATCACGGTGTACAGATTCTTGACTCAGCGATTATTGCTGCGGCGAAAATGTCGCATCGTTACATCACAGACCGTCAATTGCCCGATAAAGCCATTGATTTGATTGATGAAGCTGCATCACGGATCAAAATGGAAATTGACTCTAAACCTGAGCCATTAGACCGTTTGGATCGTCGCTTAATCCAACTGAAAATGCAATTGGAAGCCGTGAAAAAAGATGCGGATTCTGTGTCCAAAGCTGAAGTTGAACATCTCGAAAAACAAATTCAAGAGGTTCAAAAAGAGTACAGCGATCTTGAAGAAGTATGGATTGCGGAAAAACGCTTAGTTGATGGTACTAATCAGGCACAGGTTGAGTTGGATAAAGCGCGTACAGCCTTTGAAAAAGCACAGCGTGAAGGTGATTTGGCAGAAGCGAGCCGTTTGCAATATGGCGTGATTCCTGAGTTGCAAAAACGCTTGAATGAAGAAGAAGTTGCGGAAACCAATGAAGAACCGAAACTGATTCGTACCAAAGTGACAGAAAATGAAATTGCTGAAGTCGTGAGTGCTGCAACAGGGATTCCTGTCTCGAAAATGCTGCAAGGTGAACGTGAGAAACTTCTTCACATGGAAGAATTCTTACATAACCGTGTGGTTGGTCAGGATGAAGCTGTGGTTGCAGTATCCAATGCAGTGCGCCGTTCTCGTGCGGGATTATCTGACCCGAACCGTCCAAGTGGTTCATTCTTGTTCCTTGGACCAACAGGTGTGGGTAAAACTGAATTGACCAAAGCCTTGGGTAATTTCTTATTCGACAGTGATGATGCGATTATCCGTATCGACATGTCTGAATTCATGGAAAAACACTCAGTCAGTCGTTTGGTGGGTGCGCCTCCAGGTTATGTGGGCTATGAAGAAGGTGGTGTACTGACTGAAGCGGTACGTCGTAAACCATACAGTATTGTATTGTTTGATGAGGTTGAGAAAGCACATCCTGATGTATTCAATATTCTCTTACAGGTGTTGGATGATGGTCGATTGACGGATTCACAAGGTCGCTTGATTGATTTTAAAAATACCGTGATTGTGATGACATCGAACTTAGGTTCAAGTGATGTACGTGAGCTTGGTGAAGGTGCGACGGATGAAGAAGTTCGTGCGGTGGTAATGGGTGCAGTATCGCAACATTTCCGTCCTGAATTTATCAACCGTATTGATGAATTAGTGGTATTCCACTCATTGAAAAAATCGCAGATTCGTGGCATTGCCGATATTCAATTGGATCGTTTACGTTCTCGTTTAGCTGAACGTGACATTGGATTGAAAGTGGATGATCAGGCTTTCGATATCCTGATTGATGCTGGTTTTGATCCTGTTTATGGTGCGCGTCCATTGAAACGTGCGATCCAGCAACAGATCGAAAATACTTTGGCACAACGTATCCTGGCAGGTGATTTTACTGCGGGCGATACAGTTTTAATCAGTGCTGAAGATGGCCATCTTGATTTTGGGAAATTAAAATTGAGTTAATCATTTTCCTATTAAGATCAAAAACTAAAAAGAAACCTAGCTTTGGCTAGGTTTCTTTTTATTGGCATTAATAACTTAACACTGAAAAATCTAACTAACTTAAATCTACCCAATCCGAACGTGATAAGTAGCTAATATGCTCAGTACGATAATCATCTAAAAATTGATTATATTTATCATGTTCAGTGTGATGGTGTTTAAAGCCACATTTGGCTTGAGCTTTATGCGATTTTTCATTATCAACAAAATAACCACACCATAAAGCCTGCATATTCAAATTTTCATAAGCATGTTGCATCACTGCTTTAACCGCTTCGGGAATTAAACCCTGCCCCCAAAATGGAACACCAATCCAGTAGGCAACTTCGGCTTCGTTATCATCAATTTCAAAATTACTTTCTGCTCCAATCAGTAAACCGACCATGCCAATAGCACGGTTATCTGCTTTTAAAGCAACTGCAAATACGTGTTCACTCGCAAAAATGGTCTGAATATATTCTAAACTTTGTGCTTCACTTTCATGTACTGGCCAACCTGCAATAGGTCCAACGCGTTCATCTTTTGCATATTCATATAAACTTGCTGCATCACTTTCTTCCCAAGGACGAAGGATTAAGCGTTCTGTCTTTAAAATCATGATTTAAGTACTCTCGTAAAATCAAATAACTGGGAGAGAACTTTAAGCAGTTTCATGATTTGCTTCTATCATCATATCAAAGTAAATTAGGTACTTTTAAAAACAAATATCGTATAATTGATAGTAAAATAGATTTATTTTAGTTGAAATGAAAAATATTCAGGATTTTTTACAACAAAATACGGTTGATTATATTTGGACGGAAAATAAACTTACTGAACACATGAATAAACCTTTGTCTCTTGCTTATTGCACACTGGTTTTGGTCAAACAAGGGTATGCTGATTTAACTATTCAATTTAAGCCTTATCATTTAAAAGCTGGTGATTTGTTAGTCCTTGCTGACGATCAGTTAATCATGGTGCAAAACCAATCTCTAGACTTTAGCTGTCATTATTGTGCCTTCAATCGTGATTTTGCAGCTGAAGTGGCATATCGTTTGCCTAACTCATTATTTGCTTATCTCAATCTAGTTCCTTTGTTTTCACCGACTATTGATCAGCTTGATTTAATTAAAATATGGGAACATCAGACAGATTTTATTATGCAATCCACAAATATATATCAACGTATTTTGTTATGTAATCATTTACAAAATTTTTTTCTTATCCTCGCTGAGATAGTAGATCGTAATCAACAACTTCCTCAAAATGAACATAGCAGAAAAGAAAAACTGTGTTGGCACTTTTGGGAGATGATTGCAAAGCACAGCCAAACTCAAAGAGAGGTTGTGTTCTATGCTCAGGCATTGAATATTACGCCTTATTATTTATCGCAATTGTGTAAACAGTTTTTTAATGACAGCCCTAAAACATTAATTGATCGACAGGTGATACTTAAATTGAAGGAGTTGCTAAAGACAAGCACACGATCCATTCAAACGATTGCCGATCAGATGAATTTCAATGATACTTCTTATATGTGCCGTTATTTTAAAAAACATACAGGTTATACTCTACGACAATATAGAAAAGCGATGTAGTGTTTATCGTTTTCCAAAATATAAATATTGGGCATTTACAAGAAAAATAAATTTGCTCTATATCGTTACCTGTTATCGGGTTTGTTAAACATTGATTGCAACACATGTTGAAAATTGTTAATTTTTAAACAGGAATAATAAAAAATGGAAGGTCGATCATGAAGATCATGGGTAAGAATAAATCTAATTATTTGAAAATAATGGGTACTTTGTTGGTGACCTTTAGTGCGACAAATGTCATTGCAAATAAATTGGATGATCAAAGTCTTGCAGAGCAATCTGTGGGGGTGATTAAGTTAGCACCCATTGTGATTCAGGCAGTGAAACAGGATGCACAACAATCAGTAGATGAACAGAATCAATTACATGGAAAAGCTGCACAGCAGAGTGCTGATGAGGCAAAAAAAGATTTGGTGTATACAACAGTTTTAACCGACTTTGAATGGCAGAAAAAAGATCCTGATCCTAATAAACCAGATGATAAATATTTACAGCCTATCCAAAAGTATAGATTGATCGACGTTCGCTATAATCCATACCAGCGTCATGATGTACGAATTACAACAGCCGACTCGGTGACCTTTTGGCCTGGTCACGAAGTCGATGGTGTTGGTTTTGTAAAATAAATTGTCGTCTATGGAAATTACACAGGGAAGTGCTTAATTTTCCATGCACGGTGAATTTTTTGATTACGTTTAAAATCTAAGCCAATGGTTTCATTGGTGATCTCTTGCACATCAAACATGGCTTCAATTTCTTCATCCATCTCAAATCCACGGTAGTTATTTGAGAAATACAAAGTTCCATCTGTGGTTAAACGGTTCATGGCACGTTTTAATAACGAGATATGATCACGTTGTACATCAAATGTTCCATAGAACTTTTTAGAGTTGGAGAATGTTGGTGGGTCAATAAAGATCATGTCATATTGCTCATGACCTTCTTTTAACCATTCAAAACAATCGCTTGAGAAGAATTGATGTTGTTCATCAGCATGATCAACCGTCAAACCGTTCAGCACAAAGTTTTCTTTGGACCAATTCAAATAGGTATTGGATAAATCGACACTGGTGGTACTTGCGGCACCACCTAAAGCAGCATGTAGGCTTGCAGTAGAGGTATAACTGTACAGATTTAAGAAGTGTTTGCCTTTTGCTTCAGCGGCAATACGTAAACGCATTTGACGGTGATCTAGGAATAAACCTGTATCCAAATAATCAGTCAAATTGACCAAAATTTTTGCTTTGCCTTCCTGAACGATAAAACGCTTAGAAGCCGTGCTTTGTTTGGTGTATTGTGTTTTACCTTCTTGGCGAGCACGGGTTTTGATAAAGATCGCATCACGACCTAAACCTGTTACTGCTCGAATCACAGCCAAAGCGAGATTGAAACGCTTTTTAGCTTTTTCAGGATCAATGGTTTTGGGTGGTGCATATTCTTGAACGTGTAAACGATCGCCATACAAATCAATCGCAACGTTAAAATCTGGCATATCTGCATCATAAAGACGTAGACAATAAATATTTTCTTTCACAGCCCATTTCTTTAAAGTCTGCATATTTTTTTGCAAACGATTGGCAAAATCTTCAGCACCTTCAATTTTCTCAAATTGCTGCGGTTGCCATTCTGCCAAGAATGGACGGCTTACAGTTGCTGGTTTGATTGTACCGAAGCGGATATAAATCGGTAATTTACCATTCATCAAACGTAAAATTTGAGGATCGTTAAATGCAAGAACATCGGCTTGTTCAACAGCTGCTGCAATGACTGCAGCATATTGATTTGGGAAATTTTTCTGTAAGAGTGCAGAAAGACCTAAATACAATGCACGATTCGACGCTTTTTCACCCAGACGTTCACCATATGGAGGATTGGTCACCACAAATGAAGTTTTTCCTTCAGCCTGGAAGTCTGGCCAATCTGCCAAAGTACGTTCTTCAATTTGAATTTGATCGAGCAGTGATTCAAAACCAGCGGCAATAATATTTTGTTTAGTCGCTTTCACTGCTTCCCAATCTGCATCGTAGGCATAGAATTTTGGAAGAGGTTGTTCCAACGCTGCTTTATGACGATCAGCGGCTTCAGCTTTGATAGACATCCATAGATCATGGTCATGCCCATTCCAGCCATTAAAACCAAAACGACGTACCAAACCAGGCGCACGATCAGTAAGAATCATTAAAGATTCAATAATAAACGTCCCTGAACCACACATTGGGTCCAGGATAATGTCAGGGTTGCGTTCTTTAAGTTTAGCTTTTTGTAGAATCGCAGCCGCTAGGTTTTCTTTGATTGGCGCATCGGTCATATAACGACGATAGCCACGTTTATGCAAGGAATCGCCTGATAAATCTAGGCAATAAGTATGTTCTGTTTTTCCTGCAAGCGCGTAAATCGTGATTTCAGGTTGTTTAATATCAATACTTGGACGTTTACCAACGGCTTCCATAAATGAGTCGACAATACCGTCTTTCACGCGCAGGGTCGCAAACTGCGAGTTCACTTTAATATCGCGTTCAATATGCAGACGTACAGCAAAAGTGCTTTGCGGAGCGAAGATCAGTGACCAATCAAAATTGATTGCGCCTTCATACAATTCTTCAGCAACATCACGTGCATCGTGGGTAAATTCAAGCTCATGGACATGAATCGGTGTTAATACACGAGAGGCAAGGCGTGACCACATACAGATACGATATGCATCTTCCAGTTTGCCTTTGAAGATCAAACGACCTGGAAATTTTTCAATATTTTGAATCCCTAAACCTTGAATTTCTTCTTGTAATAAGGTTTCTAGTCCATCCGCACAGGTGACCCAATATGTAGAAAGACGTGGTTTCGAATTCATGAAAATTTCCAAAGACAATAAAGCAATCGCGTATTTTAGCGTATTTTGATGACGAAAACTTGTCGATTAAACGTTAAAGACTGATTTTTTCAAAAAAGCAGAAAATAATTGCAGATAATTTAAGTTATTCAAAATTATTGCTTGAAATATATTCAATAAGTCTCAATCAAATCTTCATCAAAATACTTAGATTTTAAAAATAATGCTCAGTTTAATCATTTCAATATTTACATTTTCATTATCAATGTCGATTTCACCAGGCCCAGTGAATCTTGCGATTCTTAGTAGTAGCATGAATTATGGCGTTAAAAAGACGTTTGCATTTATCTCTGGTGCAACCATTGGTTTTACTCTGTTATTGATAGCTGTTTGTCTTGGGCTGTATCAGGTTTTGGTATTGTATCCAATTTTACTTGATGTGATTACAGTGTTAGGTACAGCTTTATTGATATGGATGGGATGGAATATTTTAAAGGCAAAGGGTGAATCGATTCAAATTCAAACCAATGATTCGGGAAAAATTCCTACATTTTTACAAGGCGCATTGATGCAATGGCTCAATCCAAAGGCTTGGATTGCTGCTGTGGCTGGAACAGCTTTATTCTCAGCATCAAAATTTGAAAATGCTTTGGTTCTATTTGTTTTGATTTATTTCGTGGTTTGTTATTTATCCTTATGGATTTGGGGAATTGCAGGTGAGAAATTAGCGAATTTTCTGAATGTTGGAAATCGCGCGAGAATTTTTAATATTTTGATGGGATTTGCCTTGATTCTGGTTTCGCTGGAAATGTGTTGGAAGCATTTTTCTCATTAATACATTTAGATTGGAGATAGTCGAATAAATCTGAATAGAACAGACAAGCATTGATAGAAAAAAATATGATAAATAGGAAGAAGGATGTTGTTAAAACAAATATTGAAGTTTTTAAAGTTCTAATTGAATGGTTCTCACCAGAAAATGGTGGACGACATCATATTCCTAAACAGGGTATATACTATTGCACAACGGAAATTGTCCGAAAACAAAAGAAATCTGTTTGGAGTATCGCACTTAAACTAAATGAAAAGTCTCCCGATGAAGCTGATATGTGGTTTTTATTTAATGATAATGAATGCCGAGTTGAACTGGGAGTGATATTAAACCTATTAGAAGGCTCTCGTTGTGTAGGTCAAATCATGATTCAAAGAAAAAATTGATGAATTGAATTTCAAATAGATTTTGCTAGATGATGTATATAAATTGGTACACAAATTGCTTAATCATTCACCATATTGGTCGTTATTTTGATTTAAAAATTAATTGAATATTAAATTGATGAGTGAGGGGAATGATGATGCAACAAGTAATCAACACTGGATTTACTGCACATGGGGATGCTTTTTCAATCGGGGCTTTAATCCTTACACGGTTAAGACGTGTGTCTGGGCGTGTGATTGATGTTATGTATATGGTTGAAAATAAAATGTATGCTCAGTATGTGATAGAGATGTCTTTGGCGACAAAAGATTCTGAACTCAATCGTTATGCATTGCGATTACAGTCCCTCATAGATCAAGAGCAACCGACACCAGTTGTTGAAACTGTAGAATCATATCCAATTGAAAATGAAGAACTCATCCAATCTGGTGCAACGGAAGAAGAAATTTATAAAGCTCAGGTTTCACATCACTATATTGGTGCATTGAGATAAGATGATGCGGTTCTATTCAGTTTAGAACCGCAACCTTGATTAATATTTTTAGTTCAGCAATTTTTTATATCTTAGAGTCCCATTTAAAGTTGAGTTAAATTAACTTATTGAAATACGGTTAAGAATTTTTATTTTAAAATTCAACAAGTAATGAGTTTTTTATTTAAGTGCTGAAAACTTCATCTGCCTTGGAAAGATAAAATCTGTATAATGCGTTAACTTAACCTCTAAGGAATCTCTCATGCACTTGGCGGCATTGCATACACCGAGCCAGATTCAACTCAATAAAGATGGAAATCTCAAACATTTCATCACGATCGAAGGGCTTTCTAAAGAAACCCTCACCAAAATTCTCGATACAGCCCATTCTTTTATCAATGATCAAAATCAACTTGTAACGAATAACCTCCTAGAAGGTCGTACAGTGATGAATTTGTTTTTTGAAAACTCAACACGTACGCGTACTACATTTGAAGCCGCAGCAAAACGTTTATCGGCAAATGTTTTGAATATTGACATTGCTCGTTCAAGTACTTCAAAAGGCGAAACGTTGCGAGATACGCTGTGGAATTTAGAAGCAATGGCTGCGGATATTTTCGTGGTTCGTCATTCTTCTTCAGGTGCTGCACATTTTATCGCTGAAACAGTTTGTCCGCATGTTGCCATTATTAATGCAGGTGATGGTCGCCATGCGCATCCAACACAAGCGATGTTGGATATGTTGACCATTCGCCGTGAAACCAAGAAAAAATTTGAAGACATCAGCTTGGCAATTATTGGTGATATTAAACATTCACGTGTTGCTCGTTCTGATATTGCCGCATTACAAACTTTAGGTTGCAAAGATATTCGTGTGATTGCACCAAATACTTTATTGCCACATGGTTTTGATGAATATGGTGAAGGTGTTCGTTTGTTCAATAAAATGGACGAAGGCATCAAAGACTGTGATGTGATCATTACCTTACGTATTCAAAATGAACGTATCGATTCGCCTGCATTATCATCACAAGCAGAATTCTACAAAATGTACGGTTTAAACAAAGAGCGTTTGGCTTTGGCAAAACCGGATTGCATTGTGATGCATCCTGGTCCAATGAACCGTGGTGTTGAAATTGATTCAAGTATTGCAGATGGTGAGCAATCGGTCATTTTGCATCAAGTGACTAACGGTATTGCAGTACGTATGGCTGTTTTAGCATTGTCAATGCAAGGTCAGTTGCAAGAAAAAGGTTTGTTAGAAGCGATTGCGGTTTAAGGTTGAGGATAAAGTCATGAGTATTGTAAAAATTGAAAATGTCCGTGTCTTAGACCCAATCAATAAAACGGATAGTGTTCAAACGGTCTATCTTGAAAATGGTAAATTGCTTGCTTCACAACCTGATCAAAGTCAAATCACTGAAAATATTGATGGTCAAGGCAAATGGTTGATGCCAACGATGGTTGATTTGTGTGCACGCTTACGTGAGCCAGGTCAGCAACAGCACGGAACATTAAAGTCGGAAGGTAAAGCTGCACGCGAAAATGGTATTTTGCACGTGTTTACGCCACCAGACTCACAACCAATTGTCCAAGACAATGGCGCGCTCATTCATGGATTGGTTGAAAAAGCAAAATTGGATGGTGGTATCTACCTCCAAGTGATCGGTGCACAAACCCAAGGTCTAAATGGTAAACAACCCGCAAATATGGCAGGTTTGAAAAAGGGCGGTTGTACATCGGTTTCAAATGCCTATGCCACATTTGAAGATGATGATGTCGTGTTACGCACTTTAGAATATGCTGCTGGTTTAGACATGACAGTGGTGTTTTATCCTGAAGAGCATCAAATTGCCAAAGATGGTTGCGTGCATGAGGGATTCATTGCTTCTCGTCAAGGTTTACCGATGATTCCTGCATTGGCTGAAACCATTGCGATTGCCAAATACTTGTTGATGATTGAAGTCACAGGTGTACGTGTTCACTTTGGCTTATTGTCATGTGGCGCATCGGTTGAATTGATTCAAAATGCCAAAGCCAAAGGTTTGCCTGTGACTGCGGATGTGGCGATGCATCAATTGCATTTAACAGAGCAATTGATTGATGGTTTTAATTCTCTAGCTCATGTTCGTCCTCCTTTACGTGCTGAACAAGACAAAGAATTGTTACGTCAAGGTGTGAAAGATGGCGTGATTGATGCGATCTGTACCCATCATGAGCCACTCAGCGGTTCGGCTAAACTTGCGCCTTTTGCTGAAACTTTGCCAGGGATTACAGCATTCGATACTTATGTATCTTTTGGGGTGCAATTGGTTAAAGAAGGTTTATTTGAACCTTTAGAATGGGTTGAGAAAGTAACGCTTGAACCTGCACGTGTTGCCAATATGACACAACGATGGGAAAAAGAATTTGGTTGGGTATTGGTTGATCCAGATTTGGAATGGACTGTAAGTAAAGACAGTATCATTTCTCAAGGTAAAAATACGCCGTTAATTAATCATACAATGACGGGTAAAGTGATCCATACTTTTGCTGCTTAATCCCTTAAAATTGAGTAAGAAAGTCAGCTTCGGCTGGCTTTTTTTGTTTTATGAACCCTAATTGTTATTTTATGTTGTTTTATGTAATATAGTGTGAAAAATGAGGATATATATATGAAACTAAAAACATTTTTAATTATTTCTACATTGTCTTTGGCGGTGGCAGGGTGTAATAGTTTGACGTCTAAACATGTGAAATGTGATGACGAAAAGGCTTTAGGTTTAGTACAAACAGTGCTTACAGATGATTTAACAAAGTCATTAGATAAAACATTAAAAGAATTGATTCATAAGGGTGCGATTAAAGATTTAGACCCAGCAAAATTAAAGTTATCAGCAAAAAATGTTCAGTATTCGTTGGTTGATAGTAGAACTGATAACATTGATCCAGATAGTACACGTACAAAATGCTCAATTGATTTGACCGTGTCTATTCCTGCAGATTTGGTGAAAAAGTCGGATGAAGCTAGAGCTAAAGTTGATACAAATACAACAGAGTATCAAGCTTCACAATTGAATTTGGAATATTCCAATAACAAAATAAAAATGCCTATAGTCTATGTTCTGCAACCTACTGATAAAGGGGATAAAGTCATTGCTACAGTATTAAATACGGGTAATTTAAATACGCTTGTTTCAGAAACTTTGACATATGCTTTTATCAAACCACAGATTGAAAAAAATCAAATTAGTGCAATAAATCAAAATAGCTCTAATTCAGTAGCTGCAGAAGCGATAAATGCTGTTGAGGAAGCTGCTGCTGTAGATGCAGATTATTATTCTGATGCGGAAGAAGCCTATTGATATAAATAAATATAAAGACTTACTAATTTAGTTTTTATGCTGATTTATTTTGAATTAATTGAATGTTATTTGGATGAAATATGAATTTTAAAATTTCAATGCTTTTGGGAATGACTTTATTACTGAGTGGTTGTGACAAAGTTCAATCTGTTGTCGGTAGTAATGTTTCATGTGGTGACGAAGATGCCAAAAAACTTGTGGTTGAAGCTTTTAGCAAGAGTTTAAGTGAAGTATCTTCACAACGTGTTAAGAACTTGATTGCAGATGAAAACATAACAATTGATATGGGGAAACTAAGAGCTGCTTTAAAACAAATTACCTTTAATGTTAATGATGTACGTACAACGAACTCAGATCCAAATAGTAAAAAAGAGTATTGCGTTACTGAATTTATAGTCAAAATTCCAGATCAAATTATTAAAGACGCTGATGCGGCACGTGCTGTATATGAACAGACGAATGTAGCACAGTCTGCGGTTATATCTGACCTCAGTTTGGAAATGAATCAAATTAAAAAGGATTTGGACTATTATGTTCAACCCACTGATGATGGAAAGAAAATTTATGTAGGATTGGAAAATCCAGATTCTTTAGCATCATTTGTAAGTGATGTTGCTGTGGACTCATTATTAAAAGCAGCAAGACAAAATGCGGCAGAGTTGTTGAAACAAGAACAATTAAAAGAAGATGCTCAACAAGCTGCTGATGCACAAGAGTATCAGTCTGTTTTAATTGGCGAGGCACAAGCAAGTTTGGATCAAGCGAATGAAAATCTTAATTTAGTTTGGAATGCGACGACTAGTGATGTTCGGAGTCAACTGCTTGATGAGCAAAAGATGTGGCTGAAGAAACGTACATTAGAATGCAAGTTAAATAGTACAGGAACTGATAATCCTGAAGTTTATCGCCGTAACTGTGAAACAACTATGACTAATCAACGAACAAATGAACTTCGACAAAAGATTTACTATTTAGAATCATAATTCTTCGTTGATAAAAAGTCAGCTTCGGCTGACTTTTTTTGTTTTATGATTATGTAGAAATTCTAGATTTATGATTAATTCATATTGAAATGAAAAGTTCAGCTACAAAAAACTATTATAAAAATCAAAAATTAATAATAGAATGAAAAGTGATCAATAACTGATTCTAATGTGACTCATACAACAACGAAATAGGAGCGTCCAGAATTA